>CAYOXR010000212.1:0-7328 GCA_964407955.1 uncultured bacterium
GCGTCGGCCCGCCGCGTCAGGCGAAGCGCACGCGCCGGCTCAGCAGGAACACGCCTACCGCAGCCAGGACGATGTTCCCGAGCCAGGGTCCGAGCCACACCGGCAGCGCGCCGGTCTGCGCGAAGAGCTGCCCTAGCGTGAAGCACACGTACCAGACCAGCGTCACCACCAGCGACAGGCCGAACGCCACCCCGCGACTGCTCGCGTACAGCAGCGCCAGCGGGATCGCCACGAGCAGGAGCGTGAGGTTGGCGAACGGCGCGGCAAGCATGCGCTGGAACAGCACGGCCGCCTGCCGGCGCGCCTTGTACGCCAGGTGCATGTCGTGAGCGTCGTGCCAGGCGGCCGAGAGTGAGCGCGTGTCCTCGAAGCCGCCGCGCGAGAAGCGACTGACGAGGTCCTGCTCCGTGACCGAGGTGGTGAGCGTCAGCGTGGCGTTGGGATCGGCGGGACGGTCGATGACACGGACCAGCTTGGACAGCGCCTGCCGGGGATCCCCCTGCGGCTGGTCGAGCGCTGCGAAGTCCAACACTGCCACCTGGTAGCCTCGCAGCACCAGCTCCGTGCCCTTGAACGTGGCGCTCTGGGCGCGGACGAGCGTCATCTTGTCGCCGTCCCACTTCTCCACGCGCACGCCGAGCATCCGGTCCCGACGCGAGTCGGCCTTCTGGAAGCGCAGCGTGAAGTCCCCGACCGGGAGGTTCTGCTCGACCAACCTGAACAGACCGGTCGATCTGGATGTGAGCTCCCAGTACTGGTGGGTCATCATGGCGTTCGTCCTGGGCAGGATCCATTGATTGAGCGACAGCGCGACGACGACGGCCAGCGCGCCGACGCCGATGAGCACTCCCGAGGCGCGCAGCAGGGGCACCGTCCCAGCCTGCATGGCAAGCAGCTCCTTGTCCGTCCCCATCCGCCCGAACGCCAACAGCACAGCCAGGACGAGCGCGATCGGCAGGGTCTGTTCGATCGCGGTCGGCAGCTGCAGCGCGAGCCAGCCCAAGAGGCCGAGCACGGGCGTGCCCACGATCCACTGAAGGCGGGGCAGCGTCGCGCTGACCACTGCCAGCGCGCCGTACAGCAGCACCCCGAACAGCAGCGGTGGCAGGCTCTCGCGCAGCAGGTAGCGGTCGATCGTCCTCACGGTCGCTCCCGTCGGCAGCCTCCAGCGAGCTCCTGGACGGTCCTCGCGCCGCTCCGGAGGCGCGAGCCGCGCGCCGCGAGCGGCGCCGGACGCGTCCCTTGCGGCCTCATGGCGGCAACGCGGCCCCGGTCATGATACCCGTGGTGCCATCGGGCGTCGGGCACACCGGCGCCGGGCCCGCCGCCACCGAGAGCATGGCCGGCGGTCCGCTCGCCGGGCACGGGGCTCCGGCCTGGGATCCCGACGGCGCCGGGGCGGTCGGCAACACCAAAGCGGTGGTGACCGTCCAGCTTCCCTCCTCGTCGCGATATCCCAGCTTCAGCACGCCACAGCAGGTCCTCAACGTGACGTCGAGGCCGTGACCGCTCACGGCCGGCAGGACGCCGGCCGCCAGCGTCGGGGCGAGATTGAGGGCCAGGTACGGGGTCACCGTGAGGTTCGGCATGTGGATCGGCACCGCCGCACTCAGCTCGACCAGCTCGAGGCCGGTGGGCGTCGGCGCGGTGCGGTAGCGCACGCGTGTGCCGAGCTCGAGGCCGTCGTGCATCGCCGTCAGGCCGGCTTCCAGTGTGCCGTCGCGCACGCCGTTCGGCGAGATCACACCGGCAAGCTGTGCCTCGCCCGAGGCGGTGACCTGCCAGCCCGGCAACGAGCGGGTGATCGACAACGAGGCATCGAGCTGGTTGAGCCCCGCGTCCACGTTGCTGTTGCCGACCAGGTCGTACTGCACCGCCACGTTGGAGGCCAGCCGCCAGTCCGGCGCGGGCCGCGCCGCCAGCGCCAGCGTGGCCGACGGACGCTGGACCGGCTCCAGGCGGTCGAGGGTGGTCGTGAAGGGCGATCCGCCGTTGGTGAACTGTGCCAGGTAGCCAAGATGCACGCTGAGCGGCCCAACCTGGAGAGCGTAGCCGGGCTCCACCTCGACGCCCCACTGACTCGCCCCCTGGTCGGGGTACTCGCTGAGGTTGGCGCCGAGGTGGACGCTGGCGCGGCCCCATGGGGCGCCGGCGGTCGTGGCCGCGCGGAGCGACGCCGCGGCTCCCAGCCGTGCGCCGGCGATCTCGCCGCTGCTCGGCTGCTGTGTCGAAGCGGCTGCGAACAGCGTCAGCGCCCCCGCGCCGCCCACGGGCCGCAGCGGCGTGTGGAGCCGCGCATGCAGCACGCTCTCGTGAAGGCCGTCACGCATCCCGTCCTCGAGGACGCGGCTGTCGAAGCCGGCGTCCAGCCAGGGCGCCAGCGCATGATCGCTGGTCAACTCGAAGTGCAAGCCGCCAGACGCCGTGCCGAAGCTGAACGCGGCACCGTTCGCATGCCCGTCGAGGAGAGCCACCCCTGCCAGCGGGTACGCCGGGTCGAGGCCGGTGGCGCCCAGCTGGGCGAACAGGCCCGGTGCCAGGCCCAGATGGGTCAGCAGGACGCCGAGCCCGGTGCCGACGGTGCCGGTGGTCGCGTCCGTCGCCACGTACGACACCGACACAGGCAACGTCAACTTCGCCAGCGAGCTGGCGTCGACACTCAGCGGGCTGGCCAGGGGCACGGGCACGCCGGCGAAGAACAGGACGCCGTCGTTCAGGACGATGCGCTGCGCCTTGAGGTCGACCTGCGCGCTGACGCCGTCCACGTGGTAGAGCGGCGACCCGGTGCAGTGGCATGAGGTGATCGACGGCGCCTGGACGCTCAAGTGGTCGCCGTCCAGGGTCGCATCGCTGCCGCTGACGTAGAAGGCCGCTCCGTGCAGCGTGAGGGCACTGAGTTGCAGCCGTCCCGAGGTGAGGTCGAGGGTCAAGGCGTCGGCCGCCCCAACGACGCCATGACCGCTGAGGCTCACCCCGCTCAGGCTCAGCAGCCGCGACGTGCTGCTCAACGTGGCCGCGTGCGCCTGCCAGCCTTCGAAGCTCAGCGTAGGGCCATCGGCACTGACCTCGAGCGCCCCGGTCAGACCATGCAGGCCGACGCGTTCGGCTCTCAGCGTCCATGCCGTGCCCTCCCCTTGCAGGCACACCCCCCCGTACAGCTCCGCCGCGTCGTTGGCGGTATCGGTGCGGAGCTGGCCGAAGTAGGCCGTCGCGAAGCCCTTCAGTTTCAGCACCGAGGTGGACGGGCCCGGCGTGCACTGCGCCTGTGCCAGCGCGCCGCCAAGCAGCGCTAGCAGCACCAGGCCGAGCCGCGACAGCCGTCCGCACGAGGCGCGCGCCATGGCCGCACTCAGCGGAGCTCGGTCGAGAACCGTGCCAGAAGTGGCGGCGCGACCTGGGTTGAGGCGTCGTAGACGGGAGCACCGTGCACACGGTGGAAGACGAGCTCGAGCCGGCCGCCCCCCTTCGGAGCCTCGAGAACGAGCGGCCCCTCGCTGAAGCGGTAGTTCCCGAGCAGCAAGACGTCGCCGCTCAACGCGTCCAGCAGCACGCGATCGGCCCGGAAGTCCGGCGCGGTACCGGTCACCGGTCCCTTGAAGTCGACCACCTCGTCGTTGGCGTCGTAGCGCACCGCGGCCGCCGTGACCGACAGCGCGTCCCGCTTCAGCGACAGCGTCCCGGAGGCCGTCATGACGCCCGCCTTGATGTCGATGTGGACCACGTCGGCCTTCAGGGTCCCGAAGCTGCCCACCACGCTGGCGCCCTTGGCATCGATGTACACGCCGTCCACGTACGTGATCGTAGCGGCGTGCAGTTTGACGCCGGTGTCCCCGTCCACGACCGTGCCCCCGTCCGCGAGCGTGGTGACCCCGGTCGTCAGGTTGTAGCTCTGGGCACCGGCCGGCGTCACGGTCAGGGCGGCGAACGGCGCGCCGGCGCCGAGCGCGGCCCCCGCGATCAGCAACGTCGTCAGCGCAAGGAGAACGCCGTGCTCGCGTGCCGCAGGCGCGCCGGCGAAGCGGCGCATCACTCGGGCGTGCCGTCCGGCCCCAGGCGGTGCACGTAGAGCCGGTCGAAGGGCCGCTCCGCCAGAAGCGCCCGACCGTCCTCGACGGTGCTCTCCATCACCGCGCGCACCACGTCCTGTACGCTCTGGTAGCGTCCGAGGGTCTGGTGGCCGACACCGAGCGACACCAGGCGCCCCAGGGGCGTCTCGGCGCGCAGCGTGAGGCCGGTCGCGAGCTTGCGCTGTGAGCGCTGCCATTCCTCAGGCTCAAGCGCATTGTCCTGGCTGTGCACCAGCACCTGCCGGTAGATGTCGATCACCTGGGCGGCACGGTCCGGTGCCGCGCTGACGTAGCCGACGAAGGCGCCGGCTCCATCGGAGGCTTCATGACCGAGGCTGGCGCTGTCGGCCAGGCCCTTGTCGACCAGGGCCCAGAACAGGCGCGAGCCGCTATCGTCGCCGAGCGCGTTGGCGAGGATCGCAGCGGCGTAGCGCCTGTCGTCCGTCGCCGCCACACCGGGCGCGAACGCCGCAGCGTGGACGCGCGACAGGGCGGCATCCTCGGTGTGCCCGTCGCCGGCGGCGGGCTGCGGCTCGGGAAGCTCCCGTCCGGCCTCGAAGGACCGCCAGCTCCCGGTCAGGCGAGACGCGTCGGCGGTCACGGCCTGCCAGTCGTAGTCACCTGCGACCGTCAGCGTGAGGTTGGACGGCGCGTAGCGGTGCTCGAAGTACGTCAGCATCTGCGCGCGCTTCAGATCCCGGATCGACGCCGCGCCCCCCAGCACGCTATGCCCGAGTGGGTGGCCGTTCCAGAAGCAGCGGCCGCCCAGCTCGAACACCCGGAAGTGCGGTCGGTCCTCGTACATGGCGATCTCTTCGAGGATCACGTTCTTCTCGACGTCGAAGTCCTCCTGCCGGAGCGCCGGCCGCATCATGTCCGACAGCAGGTCCAGCAGTTGCGGCAGGCGCTCGGGAAGGACCGCGCCGTAGTACACGGTTCGCTCCTCGCTCGTGAACGCGTTGTACTGCGCCCCGAGCTCGTCGAAGCTGCGGTTGATGTCCGCGGCGGAGCGCCGGTCCGTGCCCTTGAACATCATGTGCTCGAGGAAGTGTGACACGCCGGCCACGTCGCCGGCTTCGTCGCGTGCGCCGGTTCGCACGAAGTAGCCGGCGGCGACGCTGACAGCGTGAGGGTTGTACTCGCCGATGACGGTGAGACCGTTGGGCAGCACCGTGTGGTCGAACCGCAGCTCGGCACGCGAGCGCCTCGTCGCGCCCCGTGCGCTCATGCCGCCACGTCCTGTGACAGCGGTCGCGGGCCCAGCGTGACGACCGTGGCCGGCGGGAAGGGGTGCGCGGCGAGGTACGCGTTCAGCTGCTCCAGGTCGACGGCTTCGACCGCTCCACGGATCTCGCCAAGGGTGCGGGCGCGTCCCTGCAGCAGCGCGTCGGACGCCAGCCGGGAGGCCCTCGCGGAGCTCGACTCACCCTGCATCACGACCGACGACAGCGTGCCCGTGCGGGCGCGTTCGAACTCATCGGCTTCGACCCCCTCGGACAACCGCCGAATCTCCGCCAGCAGCACACGCAGCGTCTCGTCGGCACGCTCGGGCGTGGTGCCCGCATAACCCATGGTGTAACCGAAGCCGTGGAGCGCCCGGTACGACGCCCCCACGCTATAGACCAGGCCGCGCTTCTCGCGCACCTCGGTGAACAGCCGCGCGCCCATGCTGCCGCTCAGCACGTGCAGCGCGAGGTCGTAGGTGTACACGTCGGCGTCGCCGGGAGGCGGCGCCGGAAACGCCACGCCGATCTGCGTCTGGGCCGATTCCGCGGCGACGTGCTCCTGACCCGGTGGCCGGAGCGTCGGCTCCGGCAGGGCCAAGCTGGCGCCACGCCAGTCGCCGAGCGCTCGGCCGGCAACGTCGCGCACCTCGTCCCATGTGCCGCCTCCAGCGAGCGCCAGAACCGCCCCCGCGGGTCCCAGCCGGTGCTCGGCATCGGCCCGTACCGACGCCGGCGTCAGCCGCGCCAAGCCGTCCCGGCTCCCGTAGGGGCTACGCCCTGGACCACCGTCCAGGAAACGCCGCAGCAGTGCATCGAGCAACCGCTGCGCAGGCATGTCGGCCAGGGACGCGAGCTCTTCCTGGGCCAGCTCGCGGGCCGGAGCGAACTCGCTCTCGTCCAGGCGCGGCGCGCAGGCCATCGACGCCACCAGCGGCAGTACCGCGGCCAGCTCCTCGGCCAGGAACGACGCGCTCAGCGTCGCGGCCTCGCGGCCCGCGCCGCCGCCGCGCCGCACGCCGAGGGCTTCCAGGGCATCAGAGTGGGCCCGGGAATCGAGCGACCCCGCTCCCCGCTGGAGCCAATCGTGCAAGACCGTTCCGCTGCCGTCGAGACCGTCGGGATCGGTGGCGGAGCCGAACGGCAGCAGCAAGGTCGCGCTCAACGTGGGCAACCAGGGCATCGGCTCGAAGAGCAGCCATAGACTGTTATCGAAGCGGTGCTCGAAGATCGTGTCGCCACTCGATGCTGCAGGCATGGTGCCGAGTATAGCCCTCGGTCCGCCGCCGCCCGGTCAACCCCGGGCCGTGCGAGGCGCGACAGGGCCGCCGCCCGGCGAGCTCAGACGGGCCGGATGACGAGGTCGGTAACGACGCTGGGCGGCTCGAGTTCGAGCAGCCCGGCGATCTCGCGCGCCACGTCCTGCGGGCGAACGAACGCGTCGGCGCGGTAGTGGCGGCCCTCCTGCCGGTGCACGTCGCGCTGCATGGGGGTGGCGGTGCGGCCCGGGAAGACCGACGTCACGCGTACGCCGCGCCCGGCCACTTCCTGCCGCAGGCTGTCGGCCACGGCACGCAGTGCGAATTTGCTGGCCGCATAGGCGCCCCACTCGGCGTTGGCGTGAAGGCCGGCCCCCGAGTTGATGAACACGACGTGCCCCCCGGCGCGCTCGAGGGCCGGGAGCAGGGCGCGCGTGAGGCGATAGGGCGCGCGCAGGTTGAGGGCATAGTGGGCATCCAACACGGCCACATCGGTGTCGGCCACGGTGCCGAGCGCCACCATGCCGGCCGAGTGGACGAGCCCGCCGACGCCGGCCGAAGCGGTCGCCAGTTCGCCGGTCAGGGCGTCGAGGGCGGCGTCGTCGGTGAGGTCCAATGTCCGCGTCTCGGCGCGCCCGCCCGCCTCGGCGACGGCGCGCCCGGTGGCCGAGAGGCGCGCCTCGTTGCGTGCCACCAGGATCAACGCCCTTCCCCGGTGGGCCAGCTCCACGGCCAGCGCGCGCCCGATCCCGCTGCTGCCGCCGGTGATCACCACGGGC
>CAYOXR010000213.1:0-3970 GCA_964407955.1 uncultured bacterium
GGTTGGAGTTCCCGGTGGTGTTCCTGGTGGGTATGGAGGAGAACCTGATGCCGCACCGCAGCGCGACCGGCAGCCTGCAGGAGATCGAGGAGGAACGGCGGCTGCTCTACGTGGGTATCACCCGCGCCCAGGAGGAGCTGACGCTGGTGCACTGCGAAGCGCGGATGACCTTCGGTCGCACCGAGATCGCCCGGCCCAGCCGCTTCCTCGAGGACATACCCAGCGAGCTCCTGCGCGAGGTCGACGTGTTCGGCCAGGACCTCGGGGACCCACGGCACCTCACCAAGCGGCTGGCGGCACGCTGGCGGCCACCGGCCGTCTCTACGGCCAGCGACCGCAACGGCGAGGCCGACATCGCCGCTTACCGCGGGGGCGAGAAGGTGCGCCATCCCAAGTTCGGCGTCGGCACCGTGGTGGGCGTCAGCGGCGAGGGCGCCCGCGCGGAGGTGACGGTGGTGTTCGACGCCGCCGGAGCCAAGCGCCTGCTGGTCAAGTACGCCAACCTCAGTAGCGCCTGAGTGGCCTGCACGACGGCGTTTCGGTACTGCCCGAGGCCGCCGTGTGGGTGGCAGGAGCGGCGCGCGGGCGATGGTATAGTCCCGCAAGGCCGTGGTCAACCGCGACGTTCTGGCGCTCGGCGCCGCCGGAGGAGGAGCACCCACTGTGAACGCTAGAGCCATCGTCGTGACGTCCGGCAAGGGTGGCGTCGGCAAGACCACCACCACCGCAAACGTCGGCGCCGCGCTGGCGCGCCAGGGGGAGAGGGTCTGCGTCATCGACACCGACGTGGGGCTACGCAACCTGGACGTCGTGATGGGACTCGAGGGACGTGTGGTGTTCGACCTCATCGACGTGTTCGAGGGGCGCTGCCGGCTTCGGCAGGCGCTCGTGCGCGACAAGCGGGTCGAGACGCTTCACCTGCTGCCCGCCTCGCAGACGAACGACAAGAGCTCCCTGTCGGAGACGCGCATGAAGGACACGGTTCGCATGCTCACCGATGAGGAGGGCTTCGACCGTGTGCTGATCGACAGTCCCGCGGGCATCGAGTCCGGCTTCCAGACGGCCGCAAGCGCCGCCGACGGCGCGCTGGTGGTGGTCAACCCCGAGGTCTCGAGCGTGCGCGACGCCGACCGCATCATCGGCCTGCTCGAAGCCCGCGAGATCCCCGACGTGCGGCTGGTCGTGAACCGGATCCGCCCCGAGATGGTGAAGCGCGGCGACATGCTCGAGGTCAACGACGTGATGGAGATCCTCGGCATCAAGCTCATCGGCATCGTGCCCGAGGACGAACGCATCCTGGTATCCACCAACGTGGGCAGCCCGGCCGCGCTGGACGAGGTCAGCCGCAACGGGGCGGGTGGCGCCTTCCGTGACATCGCCAGGCGCATCCGGGGCGAGGATGTGCCGTACGCGCAGCTGCAGGTGCAGGGCGGCCTGCTGACGGGGCTCAGGCGGTTGTTTGGAGGCAGCTGATGTTCGGCCTGTTCGGTCGCAAGCGCAGCAAGGACAGTGTCAAGGAACGTCTCAAGCTGGTGCTCTCCTACGACCGCGCCAAGCTGTCGCCGGGACGCATGGAGCAGCTCAAGCAGGAGCTGATGGGCGTGATGATCAAGTACTTCCCGGCCGCCGAGTCCGACTACGACGTGAAGCTCGAGCAGCACGGCGATCGCATGGTGTTCACGGCCAACCTGCCGCTGCAGCGGGCGGACGCCTGAGCAGCCCGCATCCCAAAGCGCTGCGCCCGGGCCGAGCGTCCGCTCACCTGGATGCCGCGCCGACCGACCGGACCCGCAACCCACCTGGCGGACGGTGGCGGGACGCGCACGACCTCAGCGCACCACGGGCCGGGGCCGGCTCGTCCACACATAGCGCACTCCGGTGGTCAGCAGGAGGGCGGCGAAGAGCCACCTGAGCGTCTGGTCCGGCAACGCCAGCGCGGCACGGCCGCCGAGGTAGGCTCCGGCCGCGACGCCGATCGCAAGCGCCGGTGCGACGGAAGCCTCGACGTGGCGATGGCGCACGTGCTGGACGCTCCCCGCCAGGGCCGCGGGCACCATCACCGCCAGGCTGGTGCCCTGCGCGAGGTGCTGCCCGAACCCGAACAGCAGCACCAGCATCGGCACCATCACCGAGCCGCCGCCGACGCCGAGCAGCCCCGCCACGGCACCGGCGACCAGGCCGGTGGCGAGCCCGGCCGGCAACGCCCAGGCGGCCACGATGCCGTGCGCGGGTAGCAGCAGGTCGAACGGCAGGCTGGCGCCGGTCGCGATGAGCAGTATCCCGAACACGCGCCTGAGCGCCCGCGCCGGCACCAGCGGGCTGAACCCTGCGGCCAGCGACGAGCCGACGATCGACGCCGCCGCCAGCACCACCGACAGGCGCAGCGCGACGGCCCCCTGCATGGCGTACGGGATCACGCCGACGAGCCCGGTCACGACCACCGCAACCAGGCTGGTGCCGTGAGCGCGATGTTGCGGCAGACCCAGCCAGAGCCCCAGGAGCGGCACCATCACCACGCCGCCCCCCAGCCCGCCGACGCCGCCGAAGACACCGGCGGCGAGACCGATCGCCAGCCCCTGCCAGGACATGGCGGCCATGCTACCCCGGCGCGGAGCGAGCGGCCGGCGCCGTGGTATCGTCGTGGTCGTAGCCATGCCCACCTGGACGATCCTTCTGGCCGACCCCGACCCGCTGCAGCGTCAGCTCGTCGACATGCTGCTGGCGCAGGAGGCCTTCCAGATCGTCAACGCCGGGAACGGTCGCGACACGCTGGAGTACCTCAAGGAGCACACGCCCCACCTCGCCATCCTCGCGCTGGAGCTGCCCGACGTCGGCGGCGACGTGATCTGCCGCAAGCTCAAGGCCGTGAAGCGGCTTTCGAACGTGCCCGTGATCCTCACCACCAAACCGCCCGGCCAAGGCGGCCTGTCGACCGACCTCCGGCAAGTCGCGCGCAGCGTCGGCGCCGACCTCTTCCTGCAGAAGCCACTCGGCGACAAGGGGCTGCGCGACAAGGTCAACCAGCTCCTGCGACGCAGGCAGGCGCGCTCCGGCGACGCATCGCGGCGGGGAACGACGAACACCGTCATCATCGAGGAAGCCATCCACGACCTGGCCGGCTCCGGCCAGGACACGTCCGCCATGGACAGCGTGACCGAGGCGCTGTACCGCGAGAACGAGGAGCTCCGTGAAGAGGTGGCGTCGCTCAAGCGCCGCCTGGCCCGCCTGGAGGCCGGCCTGGCGACGCATCGCGACGGCACGGACGTACCGCCGACGTTCATCCCCGGCTCCGATCCGGCGACGCCCATGGCGATGCCGTCAGCGGACGCGGAACCGGCGAACGCGTCCGGACCGGAGACGACGCCGACTGCCGCTGGCGGAGCCGTCAGCGGCGAGCCCGGCACCGCCGCGGACGCGGGCACAGCGGCCCGACCCGCAGCGGCCACGTCGCAGCCCGTCACGTTGCCAGCCGAGGATCCGGCGCCCGCGGCCCACGCCGCCGACGAGGATGCCGACGACACCGTCGACGCGCTGAAGCACCGGATCACCGATCTGGAGCGCCGAAACCGTGCGCTGATCGGCGCACTGGAGGAGGCAGAGGCCCGCGAGGAAGCCCCGCGCGGCCTCTTCGGCCGCCGGCGCCGCTGACGGCGGTGCGGGGCGAGCCGCCCGGTCGGCTCAGGTCGCGACCGACGGCGGCCCCCGGAGTCACGTGAGGAGCGCAGCATGAGTGATCTCGATCCCCGTCCCGAGCACCGCTTCACCTTCGGCCTGTGGACCGTCGGCAACGTCGGCAGGGACCCCTTCGGACTGGCCCCCCCCCCCCCCCCCCCCCCCCCCCCCCCCGGGGGGCCCCCGCGGGGGGGGGGGGGCGGGGGGGGGGCCCGGCGGGGGGGCTGAGGGCAGGCCGGAGCGTTGGTGACCGGTAGTGTTGTGCCGGACGAACTGCAGATGACAACGACTGCCATCA
>CAYOXR010000214.1:0-2806 GCA_964407955.1 uncultured bacterium
GATGCCAGCGCCGAGCTCAGATGGGGCGAGCCGCTGCGTGAGCTGCTCGAGGTCGCCGCCACCGCCGATCTGGTGGTGATGGGAGCGCACGGTGCGAACCGACTCGACAACTACTTCGTCGGCGGCATCGCCGGGCGCCTGGTGCGCCGCTCGCCCGCGCCGGTCATCACGGTGCGCGACGAGGTGCGCTCGCTGCAGGTGAGGCGCATCCTGGTCGCCACGGACTTCGGAGAGGCGTCGCACCATGCCTGGGACCTGTGCAAGATGCTGGCCAGACACGGCATCAAGCTGGTGCTGGCGCACGTCCTCGACGACGCCCAGGTCAAGGACAACCCCGACTACATGAACACCGTCACCGACGCCCTCGACAGGCTGTCAAGCGGCGTGGCCGAGCGTCACATAGTGCGTGAGGGCAACCCTGCGACGGAGCTGCCGCTGGCGGCCGAGGAGATCGGCGCAGACCTGATCGCGATCGGCATCCGACGGCACTCCACGGCGTTGGGGTTGCTGCTCGGCAGCCGCGCCGACATGCTCATCCGTTCCAGCGCGGTGCCCATCCTGAGCGTTCCGCAGCCCCCCGCCTGAGCCCGTCCGGCGCCGCGCGCCAGCCGAGCGCAGCGCGCCCGGGCCGGCAGCTACGTGCGACGAGCCGCCGGCGAGGCTGCGGTCGACCTGGGCAGTGCTGGGCAGTGCCCTCTCAGGAGGGCCGCCCCCGGCGCGGTCCGCGGCCCGACGAGGGCAATCCCGCGCGGAACAGCAGCGCCACCCCCACCACGATGGCTACGGCCGCCACCACGATCGGACCGGTCCGGCTGCTCAGCAGCGTCAAGAGTGCCACCGCCGCCAGGCCCAGCGCCGGATACACGGCCCAGCGCTGACGCCGCTCGGGAGGCTGCGCGAGGAGCGCCGCGAAGGTCGCCGCCAGGCCGCCGAAGAACAGCCAGCCGCTGTTCGTGCCCGGCCACCGCGTCTGCGTCCAGGCCACCAGCGCCAACGTGGCCAGGGTGCCGGCCGGGATGATCGCCCACCAGCGCTGGCGATCGCCGGCGTAAACGAGGGCGAAGGCCAATCCCAGGAGGGCCAGGAACAGCGCGCCGCCGTTGCTGCTCAGGAGCACCGCAGCGGCGAGCCCCGCCAGTGCGAAGCCCGGGAACAGCGCCCACCACTGGCGCCGGTCCCGCACGTAGATGCCGATGAAGAGCCCGCCTCCGGCGAGGAAGGCCAGACCCCACAGCCAGCTGCCGATGCCGACGAGCCAGCCCGCGCGCTCGAGTATCACCAGGACACCTACGGCGATGAGCAGACCGGCGACCCAGGACCGTGTCGATTCCCTCTCCATGACGCCCCCTCCCGAGAGCCCAACTGCGCGCCGCGTCACGCGCCGCGCCTAGACAGGACGCTAGCGGGCATTCGCCGCACGCGCATCCGCAGCTGTCCTACACAGGCTGTCGGGAATCCACGGACCTCGCGGGAACGTGGCTGTCGGTCAGGCTTCGGGGATGCCGAAGCGAGGCGGATCCTCGAAGTGGATCAAGCTGCCCTCGAGCCGGACGTAGCGCAGGCGCACCAGCTCCTGCACCGCCAACTCGACGCGCCCGGCGTTGTCGCGACAGTGCCGGGCCAGTTCCTCGATCCGGCAGCCGTTCCCGAGCAACGTGACCGTCACGAACACCCCTTTGGCCGCCAGGCTCAGCCGCTCGTCGTCGATCACGATGTCACTGGACCGCATCCGCGGCCGCAGGTCGGCCGCGCTGTCCGGGGTGGTGCTCGCCATGGCGAAACGTTACGCTGTGCCGTCCAAGCCGACAATGAACAAATCGTCACTCGCGCGCTGCAGTGGCCGTTCGCACCGCCCGCCGGGCGCACCCGGCCCGGCACGGCGTGCTCACGCGCCGGCCGCCTCGAATGCGGCCTGGACGATCTGCCGTGCCTCTTGCTGCAACCGCTCCAAGTGCTCCTCACCGCGGAAGCTCTCGGCGTAGATCTTGTACACGTCCTCGGTGCCCGACGGCCGCGCCGCGAACCAACCGCCGTCGCTGACCACCTTCAGGCCACCGATCGGGTCGCCGGTGGCGGGGGCGGCGGTCAGGCGCGCCCGAATCGGATCCCCGGCCAGCGAGCTCGCGGTAACGGACTGCGGGCTCATGGCGGCGAGGACCCGTTTCTGCGCAGCGGTGGCGGGCGCGTCGCTGCGCGCGTAGCAAGGCTCGCCGAACCGCTCCGTGAGCCCCCGGTACTGCTCGGCCGGGTCGGAGCCGGTCACGGCCGTGATCTCGGCAGCCAGCAGCCCCAGCAGCAGTCCGTCCTTGTCGGTCGTCCACACCGTGCCGTCGCGCCGCAGGAAGGACGCGCCGGCGCTCTCCTCCCCCGCGAAGCCGTAGCGACCGGAGAGCAGCCCGTCCACGAAGTACTTGAAGCCCACGGGAACCTCAGCCAGCGGCCTGCCCAGGTCTGCGGCCACGCGGTCGATCATCGAGCTCGACACCAGCGTCTTTCCGACGGCTGCATCCGGAGGCCAGTCCGGCCGATGACGGAACAGGTAGTCGACGGCGACGCTCAGGTAGTGGTTGGGATTGAGCAGCCCTCGAGACGGCGTCACGATGCCGTGGCGATCGGCGTCGGGATCGTTCCCGAAGGCGACGTCGAAATCGGACCGCAGTGCGATCAAACCGGCCATGGCATGCGGCGACGAGCAGTCCATGCGGATCTTGCCGTCGTGATCGACGCGCATGAACGCGAACGTCGGGTCGATCACGGCGTCGACAAGTGTGAGATCCAGGCCCCAGCGATCCGCGATCGGCTCCCA
>CAYOXR010000215.1:0-3063 GCA_964407955.1 uncultured bacterium
CGGCAGGCACGCCGACGACCCCGTCAGGAGCCGGTACCCAGGGGGCCCGAGGAAGGGGTCAGGGCACGGCCAGCGATCAGCAGGTGCTTTCGCGCTACCTCCGCAGTCTTCAGCAGCCCGCCGCGCCGGCGCCGGGCGGCGCGGCGCCCGGGACGGGGGCTCCGGCGGGCGCCAACACGCCTGCGCCGCCACTGCAGCCGGGCGCCTCGACGCCATCGGGAACAACCACTCCCTCCGGCACGGGCACACCTTCCGGTGCGACGACGCCGGGCACCGCTCAGCCCGGTGCGAACCCCGGCAGCACCGGTACTGGCGACGCGACACCATCCGCCCAGGGAGGCCCGCCCGTTTCTCAGGCGCCGGCTGCCGGCGACGCCGGCTCGCGCCCGGAAGCCGCGCCGGGGAACGGCAACGCCGAACAGCCCGGCGCCGGCGCCGCGAACGGCGGAGGCGGCGCGCAGGCCGGTCCGCCTGCGGCGAACCAGGGCGCCCCGGGCGGGGAAACGCCGGGCGCGTCGGGCCAGCGTCCCGGCGGCAACGGACCGAGTGGTCCGACGGCAGGATCGAACGCGGTTCCCGCGCCGCAGGCGGGCGGACCGCAAGGCGGGGGCGCGCCGGGCAACGCCGCCGCGGCTCCCTCTGGCGAAGGCACGGGGCCGGGCGGCTCCAAGGCCGGTGGCGGTGACGCCGGTGGCAACGCCCCCGGCGCGCCCGGTGCTGCCGGGTACGGCGCGTCCGGAAGCAGCCAGGCGCCGCAGTTCCTTCCCGGCCAGCTCGGTGCCGGCCGGCAGAACGCCGCCGGTGCGCTGCGGCTGCCGGGCGTGGCGAGCGGCGCCCTGCCGCCGGGCAGCTCGCTGGAGAGCTATCGCCGCGCCGCGGAGCAGGCGCTCACGCAGGGCGACATCCCGCTCGAGTACCAGGACGTGATCCGGAACTACTTCCGCTGAGGAGGGCGACACCGAGCGCAACGCGGTGCGCCGGCACACCGTGTCGAGAGCGCGTGAAGCCGGACCGCGCGCGTCGCGCCGAGCCCGGCCGCTCGGTCAACCGCCGGCCCCGGCCGAGGGGTGGATGCCCAGCTGGTTCCACAGCACGCCCACAACTGCCGGAGCGATGTTCGCCTCGGCCTGGTCGCGGAGCGTCTGCACGGTGGGATCCTTCCCGATCGGTGGGAGCGCCGTGTCGGTCTTCTCCACCCGCACCTGCTCGAAGGTCTGCGAGCTGATCCGGGCCACCGCCTTGTCGGTCGAGGCCTTCACGACGATGGCCTCGATCTGGACCGTGACATCGACGCTGCGCGCGCTCTTGTCGTGCGACAGCGTCACGGTGCGGTCGAGGGTAGAGGCCCCGATCAGCACCGCGTACGGGGCGCCGTAGCTGCGTGCGATGCGGCCGCCCGAGGTCAGCGCGCGGTCGTGGAAGAGGTCGTTGTGGGTCTCCGCGAAGCGCATGGCGGCAGCGTTCACGAAGCCGAACTCCAGGGGCCCTTGATCGCTCATGAGGCTCTGCAGGAGCTCCGCCGATCCTTGGATGCGCCCCTCGGCGGGGCCGTTGAGCACAGCCACCAGCGGCTGGCCGCCGACTGCGGGCGCGCAGCCGCTCAAGCTGAGCAGCAGCGCCAGCGCCCCGGCGACGAGGAGCGAAACGGTGAGGCGAGCGCGCATGTGACACCATCGTGCCATCGTGGCCTTGACGAGCGGGTAACGGACGCTTCAGCTTTCCTTGATGTTCCCCGCGTCCGACTGCCCCGGTGGCCGAGGCCGGTGCGACTCAACCGGGCGGAGCGGGCTCGTCGCCGACTCCGAGGCGCTGGCAGCGCGCTTCGCCGCGCGTACGATCCGCGAGGCGCTGCTCGAGCGTTGGAACGTCGGCTTCGGGCAGGCTGAGCGTGATGCTCACGCCGTCCGCGCCGAACTCGGGGACCCCACGACCAACGTGGGCGAAGCCGTCGATCGTGCGCAGCACGGTGTCGAGCTGCGCGAAGGGGCAGCGCACGAGCACGTGGCGCCTGGGCACCACCTCCCGCTCGCCCGCCGCCTGCACCGCGCGGGCGACGGCGCCGCCGTACGCCCGCGCGAGGCCGCCGGCGCCGAGCTTGCGTCCGCCGAAGTAGCGTACGACGACGGCTGCGACGTGATCGAGGTCGCGCTTCAAGAACAGCTCCAGCATGGGCCTGCCCGCGGTGCCGCCGGGCTCGCCGTCGTCCGAGAAGCGCTGTTCGGTGCCGATGCGATAGGCCCAGCAGTGATGGCTGGCGTCCGGATGCTCGCGGCGGGCGGCCGCGAGCAGCTCGGCGGCGCCGTCAGGGTCGGTGACGTTCGCGACCACGGCGATGAAGCGCGAGCCCATCACCTCGTCCTCGTGCACGGCCCGTCGCGCCAGGGTACGGTAGGCCACGGGACGTCAGTCTACCCTTCTGGACGGTGTTCGCCGTGCTAGAGTTGGGCCATGGCATCGCGGTTCACGGCATTCATCGCGCGATGTCGGCGTCGGTACGGCTGACGTCGGTCCCCCTGACAACCCGTGCTTTGTGCGGGCGTCGCCCGTGCGTTCATCCTCGAGGAGTGCCATGGCGCTTGAGTTCTACAACAGCCTGACCCGCCGCAAGGAAGCGTTCCAGCCCGTCGTGCCCGGCCGGGTGGGTATCTACATGTGTGGTCCGACCGTCTACTCCGAGCCGCATCTGGGGCACGCGCGCGGCCCGGTCGTGTTCGACGTGCTGCGGCGCTGGCTGAGGCACAGCGGCTTCCGCGTGCGTTTCGTGTCGAACGTCACCGACGTCGGCCATCTCAGCGACGTCGAGGAGGGTGAGGACAAGCTGCAGCAGCGGGCGCAGCTGGAGCGGATCGAGCCCATGGAGGTCGCCGAGAAGTACTTCTGGGCCTACTTCGACGCCATGGCGCGCCTGAACGTGCAACGGCCCGACGTGGTGCCGCGCGCCTCCGGGCACATCATCGAGCAGATCGAGTTGACGCGCGCACTGTTGGACGGCGGCTACGCCTACGTCAAGGACGGCAACGTCTACTTCGACGTGTCGGCGTTCGAGCCGTACGGCGAGCTGTC
>CAYOXR010000216.1:0-2295 GCA_964407955.1 uncultured bacterium
CGCAGGCATGTGACGTCAGGCATCCCGCTGAAAGAGCCCCCAGAGTACGCAAGATCGAGAATACCGAGGACCTGCGGCGCCTGCATTCTCGGAACCAGATCGGTCATGAACTGATCGAGAGCTTCCGCTCGCGTTTCCAGAAGGCGACGGCCCGCAGCCGTCACGGGCATCTCATCGCGGTGCCCGGACCACGCGGCGACCAGCGCTTCCCGCTGTTTGAGCAAGGCGGAAGCCACATCCCTAAACGTGGAGTAGCCGGCAGATCCTAGCCCGGCAGCGAGGTTCTGAACCACGACGTACCCGTTCTCGCGCGGCGCGACAGGAACGAGATGCCCTGCGACCACATCGGCAAGGACTTCCCAGCAGTCGTTCTGGCTGCGCAAGGCGGGAGTCCACCCCAGCTGAACCAGGTACCGACAGACGTACTCCTCGGGAATGAGAGGTCCGTCCGTCGTGGCAACAAGGAATCGCGGGAACTCGGGCTTCGAGTAGTCACGCAGAACCTGTAGCTGCAACTCGGCCATCGTTTGCTCACAGACGCTCGCCCGCTTCGCAGACTTCCCGCGAGACCTCAGTGCACCGCCGCCCAGCGCGCGCCCCGTGCGGGCGTGTCTGCCGTGAAGGATACCGCAGCGACAGCTCGCCGATCTCTTCACGCCCATGCCGCCCCGTACTCGACCGTGCTCTCCTATCATCTTAGGTCTCGTCGGTGTCAAGGTTCAGCACCTGTGTTCCGCTTTGGCTCCAGTACCTCTGTTCCACCTGCAGCGTCGCAGTGCAGTGCGTTCTTCTTGCGGTGCGGGCGTCCGTTCGGCGTCGAGAAGGCGCCATGCTCCTTGCTCGGGTCGTGCCGCGCGGGCTGCGCGCAGAGGAGCACGTCAGCGTGCCAGATCTCGACCGTGTCGCCCTCGAGGCGCACCTCGACCTGCTTGCGGCGGTGGGCGGTCCCCACCCAGTAGTCGGTGCCGGCGAAGCTCACGAAGCCGCGCTCCTGGACGAGGCGCTGCACGGAGGGAGCTGGGCCCGAGGTGCGTGGACGGGCGCGCGGCAGCCGCTCGCGCGTGCGGCTCGTCCGCGGCGGGTGCCGGCGGGCGAAGCTGGCCAGAAGGACGCCGCGGCAGCTGACCTGCACGAGCCCGCTCTCCGTGAGCTCGACGGTGACCGTCTCGCCGGCGAGGTAGGAGCCGACGCGATACTCCTGGCCGGCCAAGCTGATCTTGCCAGTGCGGCCGACGAGGCGGGTGACCTCTTCCCCGGCCGCAGGGCGAGGTGAGTCCTCCGGCCGCGGCCGGGCGAGCTCGAAGCGCGTCAGCGGCGGCACCGTGCCGATGCTCTGGTGGGGGCGCTCGGCGTTGTAGGTCCGGACCCAGGCGTCGAGCGCATCCTGGGCCGCCTTCGGTGAGGCGAAGGTGCGCCCGCGGAGGAACTCCTTGCGCACGGTCTCGTGGAAACGCTCGACCTTGCCGGTGGTGGTCGGTGAGCGCGGCGCGGTGAGCAGGTGGCGGATGCCGTGCTCACGGCAGATGCGGTCGAAGAGCACGAGCCCAGGCCCGCGGCCGAAGCGACCCGTGAACACCTTCCCGTTGTCGGTCAGGATCTGCTCCGGGACGCCGTGACGGGCGAGCGCCTCGAGGAGGGCCTCGCAGACCGGGCGCGCCGTGGCCCGGGCCGTGAGGCGCGCGCAGACGCAGTAGCGCGAGTGGTCGTCGAGGCCGGTGACGATGCTGAGCTCGCCGCCGCCCTCGAGCCTCACCCCGGCCATGATGTCCATCTGCCAGAGCTCCATGGCGCGGCCTCTCTCCCAGCGGCGGTAGTCTTCGCGCTTGCGCCGGCGGCGCTGGGGGTCGATCAGGTGGTGACGCACGAGGCAGCGGTAGATCGAGGAGCGGCCGGGGAGCGGCGCCGTGCCCTCCTTGGCCAGGTAGTAGGCGATCGTGCGCGCGCCCCAGATCGGGTGCGCGAGGCGCATCTCGACGATGCGCGCCTCGACCTCGGGGTGCATCTGGTGGGGGCAGCTCCCCGGCCTGGTCGACTCGCTCGCGAGCCCGGCGATACCGCTCCGCGCGTAGCGGCGCAGCCAGCGGTGGACCGTCTGGCGCGTCACCCCGTAGCGCACGGCGACATCCGTGACGCACGCCCCGCGCATGACCTCGAGCACTGCCTCGTGACGCTGCTGCATGACTCCCAGCTCGATGAGCACCTGCCCGCCCTCCTCGTCGATCGACCTTGTGGGGGTCTCTTCGAGAGGGCAGGGCGTCGCTCCGGCCTCAGATGTGTAACAGAGCTACCGGAGCC
>CAYOXR010000217.1:0-6385 GCA_964407955.1 uncultured bacterium
GACAAGTGCAAGATCATCCGTAGGCACGGCAAGGTCTACGTGATCTGCTCGTCGAATCCGAAGCACAAGCAAAGGCAGGGGTGAGGCATGGCTCGTATCGCTGGCATCGATCTGCCGCGCGAGAAGCGCATCGAAGCGGCGCTGCCGTACATCTACGGTATCGGTCAGAGCCGTTCCCGCCAGATCCTGGCGAGCGTCGGCGTGGACGCCGACACGCGCGTCAAGGATCTCACCGAAGCCGAGGTCGGCCGTCTGCGCGAGGCCGTGGACCGCGGCTACAAGGTGGAGGGCGACCTCAGGCGCGAGGTGCAGCTCAACATCAAGCGTCTGATGGACATCGGCTGCTATCGCGGCTTGCGTCACCGGCGCGGCCTGCCGGTACGCGGTCAGTCGACCAAGACCAACGCGCGCACCCGCAAGGGGCCGCGACGCACCGTCGCCGGCAAGAAGCGGGCGCCGAGGAAGTAGGAGGGGCGTCGTGGCCAAACCCACCAAGAGCAAGCGGCGCGTGAGGCGCAGCCTGACCGAGGGCAAGGCGTTCATCCACGCCAGCTACAACAACACCATCGTGACCATCACCGACATGGAAGGCAACACCGTGACGTGGTCGTCGTCGGGTTCGATCGGCTACAAGGGCTCGAAGAAGGGCACGCCCTACGCCGCGCAGCTCGCTGCGGCCGACGCCACCCGCAAGGCCCAGAACATGGGCGTGTCGCAGCTGGACATCATCATCCGCGGCACCGGCTCGGGCCGCGAGCAGGCGATACGCTCCATCCAGGCCACCGGCGTCAACATCCGTACCATCATCGACGACACCCCGTCGCCCCACAACGGCTGCCGCCCGCGCAAGCGGAAGCGGATGTAGCCGGACGGCGGGAGGCAGGAGAAGCATGGGCCGATACAAAGGACCGATCGTCAAGATCTGCCGTCGCGAGGGCGTGAACCTGGTGGAGTCGCCGAAGGTGCAGCGCTACATGGAGCGCCACCCCTACCCTCCGGGTCAGCACGGCCAGCGCCGTCGCCGCAAGATCAGCGACTACGGCGTGCGCTTGCGGGAGAAGCAGAAGCTGCGCTTCTACTACAACCTGAGCGAGCGGCAGTTCGCCAACCTGTTCGTCGAGGCATCGAAGAAGACCGGTGCCACCGGCGAGGTGTTCCTGCAATTGCTGGAGTCCAGGCTGGACAACGTGGTCTACCGGCTGGGCATCGCCGCCACCCGGCGGCAGGCGCGCCAGTTCGTGGTCCACGGGCACATCGAGGTCAACGGCAAGCGCATCGACGTGCCGTCGTACCGGCTGTCGCCGGGCGACGTCATCGAGGTAGCGGCCAACGCCAAGAAGAACGCGCACATCCGCGGCAATGTCGAGGAGCGCCGTCGAGGCAAGCTCAGCCCCTGGCTCGAGTTCGACGCCGAGGCGCTGAAGGGCACGTTCCTGCACCGTCCCGCCCGTGAGGACCTGACGGTGCCGGTCAACGAGCTGCAGGTCATCGAATACTACTCGCGCTAGCGAGCGGCGGGCGGCCGGAGGAGCGTACGGTGCAGATCATTCCAGAGTTCAAGTCGAAGACGACCGACCGCTACGGCGAGTTCGTGGTCGAGCCGCTGCCGCGCGGGTACGGGGTCACGCTCGGCAACCCCTTGCGACGCATCTTGCTGTCGTCCATCCCGGGCACGGCGGTGACGAGCGTCTACATCGAGGACGTGTTGCACGAGTTCTCCACGATCGACGGCGTCAAAGAGGATGTCATGCAGATCATCCTCAACCTCAAGGATCTCGTCGTCAAGCTCTATGACGACGACCCCGTCACCCTCACCCTGCGCGCCGAGGAGCCCGGGGAGGTGGCCGCCGCGCAGTTCGACGTGCCGGCCAATGCCGAGCTCATGAACCCCGAGCTGCACGTCGCGACGCTGACGAAGGGCGGGCGCCTGGTGATGGAGGTGCGCGTCGAGCGAGGCGTGGGCTACGTACCCGCCGAGATCCACGGCACCAAGGACCGCATCAACTCGATCCCCGTCGACGCGGTGTTCACGCCCGTGCGGCGCGTGGCCTACCGGGTCGAGGACACCCGTGTGGGCCAGAAGACGGACCTCGACCGGCTGGTGATCCGCGTGTGGACCGACGGCAGCGCCGACCCGCGTGACGCGCTCGACCAGGCCGTGGAGATCCTGCGCAACCAGCTCAACGTCTTCAGCGGCGAGGGAATCGAGGGGGGCGAGGAGAAGGTGCCGGTGATGACCATCCCCACCAAGCCGGTGGAGGAGGTCACGACCACGCCGGACCAGGTGGTCATGAGCCTGGAGAGCCTCGAGCTCTCCAGTCGCGTGCTCCACTCCTTGCAGGAAGAGGGCATCGACTCGGTGAACGC
The DNA here is from genome assembly GCA_964407955.1 of uncultured bacterium. GTDB lineage: Bacteria > Deinococcota > Deinococci > Deinococcales > Trueperaceae > JASBRS01. Next base: position 2,368 of record CAYOXR010000217.1, read on the forward strand.
CCTGTTGGCGCTGTCCGAACGCGACCTGAAGAAGGTCGGCGGCGTGGGCGAGAAGTCGCTCGAGGAGATCAAGGAGCGCCTCGCGGCGCGCGGACTGAAGCTGAAGGAGTAGCTCATGCGTCATCTGCAGCGCGGTTACAAGCTCGGCCGGTCCAGCAGCCACCGGCTCGCTCTGGCACGCAGCCAGGCGACGGCCCTGCTGCGCCATGGCCGCATCAAGACGACCCTCACCAAGGCCAAGAGCCTGCAGCCCTACGTGGAGAAGCTCATCACGACCGCGCGCGGAGGCGACCTTCACGCGCGCCGGCTCATCGCCCGCGAGATCCATGATCGGCAGGTGCAGCGCAAGCTGATGGACGAGATCGCGCCCGCCTACGCGGAGCGGCAGGGCGGCTACACGCGCATCTACCGGCTGCTCAAGCGCCGGGGCGACAACGCCCAGGAAGCCTACATCGAGCTCGTCAAGGGATGACCTGAACGCCTCGGGCCGGCGCGGGCAGCGTGCCTGTTCCGGCCCTGCGTAGCCAGCGGCCGCCCGTGAGGGCGGCCGTCGTCGCGCCGGCGGAGGCGGGGTCAGGCGCGAAGGGCACGCGCGAAGCTCTCGCCGCGACCCTCCCAACGCACGTCTAGCAGCTCGGCAACGGTCGCGCCCACGTCGGCGAAGCTGCTGCGCGTGCCCAGCTCGACCCCGGGACTGCCCGGCGTGTAGGCCAGGAGCAGGCCATGCTCCCGGGTGTGGTCGCTGCCGTGCCAGGTCGGGTCGTTGCCGTGGTCGCTGACGAACAGCAAGCTGTCTCCCTGGGCGGTGGCCGCCAGCAGCTCGGGCACCCGCGCGTCGAGTTCGCTCAGGGCGCGAGCGTAGCCGGCAGGGTCGCGGCGGTGCCCGTACAGCGAGTCGAACTCCACCAGGTTCGTGAACACCAGCCCGTCCGGCCGGGCGCGCATCGCCTCCAGCGTGCGCTCGATGCCCTCCTGATTCGATGCCGAGCGCACCTCCCGGGTGAGGCCACGGTGCGCGTAGATGTCGGGGATCTTGCCGATGCCCACGACCGTCTTGCCGGCGCCCGTCAAGGCGTCCAGAACGGTCGCATGGGGAGGCGTCAGGGAGTAGTCGTGGCGCGCCGCACCCAGGCGCCGGAAGCCTCCCGGCACACCCTCGAACGGACGGGCGATGACGCGTGCCACGGCGTGCTCGCCTGTGAGGATGTCCCGCGCAGCCCGGCACCAGGCGTAGAGCGTCTCGAGCGGCACGACGTCGACGTGGGCGGCCACCTGGAAGACGCTGTCGGCGCTGGTGTAGACGATCGGCTCGCCGGTCTGGAGATGGCGCTCACCCAGCTCTTCGAGGATGGCGGTGCCGGAGGCGGCCCGGTTGCCGAGGTGGGCGCGCCCCGTCGCCGCATCGAACGCGGCCATCACCGCATCGGGGAAACGCTGGTAGGTGCGGAACGGATGCTCCAGGACGACCCCCATGAACTCCCAGTGGCCGGTGGTGGTGTCCTTGCCCAGGCTCCGTTCGGCGAGCCGCCCGTAGCTGGCGAGCGGGCGCCCGGAGGGAGCCAGGCCCGTGACGCCGGGGATGTTGCCGAGGCCGAGCGCGCAGAGGTTCACGAGCTCCGTGGGCGCGCGCTCGAGGGTGTGGTCCAGGGTGTGGGCGCCGGCATCTCCGAAGGCGTCGGCGTCGGGCAGCGCGCCGACTCCGACGGAGTCGAGCACGACGAGGGTGACGGTCATGCGGCAGTATACGTGCGGCTCCCGGCCGGGCACGGTGGGCGGGAGCGGGCGCGTCGGCCCTGCGAACGCGTCCGGCCGGTGCGCGCCGGTGCGGCCTCGGGCGATAATGCCTGCGTGGAGCTGGAGCGACGCGTCGCAATCAGGCTCGGCGAGCTCGCGCCTGAGGCCGGGCGTGTCGTGCTGGGGGTCTCCGGGGGACCCGACAGCATGGCTGCGCTCCACCTGCTGGTCGCGGCCGGCGTGCCGGTGACGGCGGCGCACTTCGACCACCGGCTGCGCCCCGACTCGGCGGCGGACGTGGGCTTCGTCCGCGCGGCGTGCACCGCGCTGAACGTGCCCGTACGCGCCGGCGGCGCCGATGTGGCGGCGGTGGCGCGCGATCGCGGCTGGAACCTCGAGGACGCTGGCAGACGCCTCCGCTACGCCTTCCTCGCGGATACGGCGCGCGGCGAGGGCGCCGCGGTGGTGGTCGTGGCGCACACCCTGGACGACCAGGCGGAGACCGTGCTGCTGCAGTTGCTGCGCGGCGCCGCCTTCGTCCGCGGCATGCCCGCCAGGCGCGGGCGTGTGGTGCGGCCCTTGCTCGACGTGCCGCGGGCCGCGTTGCGGACGTATCTGGTCGAGCGTGGCCAGGCGTTCTTGGACGACGCCAGCAATCGCGACCGCGAGCGCATGCGGGCATGGCTGCGTTCCGAGGTGCTGCCCTTGCTGGAACGGCGCGCGCCTGGCACGGCGGCGCGCCTCGCGCGGACCGCCTCCGTTCAACGCGACGCCGAGACCGCTCTCGAGGAGATCGCGAGGCTGCGTTTCGGCGATGGGCCGCTGCGCCGTGAGGCGCTGCTTCGTGCGCCCGCCGGCCTGCAACGAGCGGCGCTGCTGCGCCTGCTTGCGGCGGCAGACGCGGGCGTCGACTTCGAGCGCATCGAGCGGGCACGGCGGGCGCTGGCACGCAGCCGGCCCTGGCGGGCCGACCTCGGCGGCGGTCGGGTCCTGCGTGTCGCCTACGGGCGCGTGGAGGTGGCGCGGCGCTCGCAAGGCGTCGAAGCGAGGCGCGTGAGCCTGCCCGAGGAGCTTCCGGAAGGGGTGTCGCCGGCGCTGCTCGCCTCGTACCCCGAGCTGATGCTCCGCGGCCGGCGACGCGGCGACCGGATCCGCCTGCCCGGCGGCAGCCGCCTGCTCTCCGACGTCCTGGTGGACGCCAAGGTGCCGCGCGAGGCGCGCGACGGGGTCCGGCTGCTGGCGAGCGGCGGAGACGTGCTCTGGGTCGAAGGCCTCGCCGTCGCCGAGGGCGTCGCCGCGAGCGCGGCGGCGGAGCCCGACGGTGACGTGGCCATGATGCGGCGGGCGCTGGCGCTGGCGCGGCAGGCGGCCGCTCGTGGGGAGCTCCCGGTGGGGGCGGTGTTGGCGAGGGGGGAGCGGGTGCTGGGCGAGGGCGCCAATGCCAGCGAGGAAGGGCACGACCCCACGGCACACGCCGAGATCATCGCCTTGCGCCGCGCGGCCGCTGCCACGAACGACTGGCGCCTCGCCGGTAGCACGCTCTACGTCACGCTCGAGCCCTGCCCCATGTGCCTGGGCGCGGTGTTGCAGGCGCACGTGGGCCGCTTGGTGTACGGCGCCGACAACCTGCGTGAGGGGGCCCTCGGCGGCGTCATCGACCTGCGCACGGGAAGCTGGAAGCGCGGCATCGAGGTCCGGGGAGGCGTGCTGGCGCGCCAGGCCGCGGAGCTGCTCAGCGCGTTCTTCGCCCGGCGTCGCAACGCTTAGCGCCGACCTGGCGCTGCTTTTCCGGCCGTTGGCGTCCGTTATGATGCCCTTGTGGAGATACGCAACTTCTCGATCATCGCGCACGTCGACCATGGCAAGTCGACGCTCGCCGATCGTATCCTCGAGCTGACGCAGAGCGTCTCGGAGCGCAACCGGCGCGATCAGATGCTGGATACGCTCGAGCTGGAGCGAGAGCGCGGCATTACCATCAAGGCGAGCCCGGTGCGGGTGTTCTACCGGGGCAAGGGCGGTCGCGTGACGATGTTCAACCTGATCGACACGCCCGGCCACGTCGACTTCGGTTACGAGGTGTCGCGCGCGCTGCGTGCCTGCGAGGGGGTGCTCCTCGTCATCGACGCCAGCCAGGGCGTCGAGGCCCAGACCATCCAGAACGCCTACCTGGCGGTCGACAACGGGCTCGAGGTGCTGCCGATCATCAACAAGATCGACCTTCCCAACGCCGACGCCGACGGCGCCATCGCCGAGCTCGAGGAGATCGTGGGCATCCCCGCCGAGC
>CAYOXR010000218.1:0-3689 GCA_964407955.1 uncultured bacterium
TGGGCGCGGGCGCGAAGATCCTAGGCGCCCGCGTGTCCCGTGCCGCGTCCTCCGCCGTGCCGCGCGCCGGCTGGCCGGCCCGGCTCCGCCCCGGCCCCGCCGTTGCAGGCGTTCGGGACCTCACAGACGGCTCTGCGTGCCGGCAGGGTAGCCTGGGCCCCAGCATGAGCGCCGCCGCCGTCCTCACCGCGTCCGTCGTCGTGCTGTCCCTGGCGGCGCTGCTGTTCACGCCGGTCGGGGCGGACCTGGTGTTCGCCGGCGCGCTCACCGTGCTCCTCGCCGGCAAGGTGCTCACCCCCGCGCAGGCGCTGGCCGGCTTCGGCAACCAGGGTCTCATCACCGTGGGCGTGCTGTACGTGGTCGCCGCCGGTCTGCGCGAGACGGGCGCGGTGTACTGGATCAGCCAGCGGCTGCTGGGCCGTCCGCGCACGGTGGCGGGCGCGCAGCTGCGGGTGATGGCGCCGGTGAGCGTGGTGTCGGCGTTCCTGAACAACACCCCGGTGGTGGCGGTGATGATCCCCGCCATCGCCGACTGGGCGAAGAAGCACCGCCTGAGCGCCTCCAAGCTGATGCTGCCGCTGTCCTACGCCGCCATCCTGGGCGGCAGCGTGACGCTCATCGGCAGCAGCACGAACCTCATCGTGAACGGCCTGCTGCTCGCGCAGGGCCGTCACGGTCTGGGGCTGTTCGACCTCGCCTGGGTGGGGGTGCCGGTGGCGGTGGCGGGCACCCTCGCGGTGCTGGGGCTGGCGCGCTGGCTGCTGCCGGACCGCACGCCGGTGCTGGAGCGGCGCGACAACGCGCGCGAGTACTCCGTGGAGATGACCGTCGCGGCCGACGGGCCGCTGGTGGGGCGCACCATCGAGCAGGCGGGGTTGCGCAACCTCGGTCACGTGTACCTGGTGGAGATCGACCGCGGAGGGCGGGTGCTGCCCGCGGTGGGGCCTTCCGAGACGCTGCTCGCCAGCGACCGGCTGGTGTTCGTGGGGGTGGTGGACTCCGTGGTGGACCTGCAGCGCGTGCCGGGCCTGCTACCCGCGCCCGACCAGCTCTTCAAGCTCGACGGCCCGCGCGCGCAGCGCACGCTGGTGGAGGCGGTGGTGTCGGACTCGTGCCCGCTGATCGGGCGGAGCATCCGCGAGGGGCACTTCCGCAGCCGCTACGGGGCGGTGGTGATCGCGGTGGCGCGCAACAACCGCCGCATCGAGCAGAAGATCGGCGACATCCACCTGCGCCCCGGCGACACGCTGCTGCTGGAGACGCAGCCGGACTTCGCGGAGCGCCAGCGCAACACCCGCGACTTCTACCTGGTGAGCGCCGTGCCGGACTCGGCGCCGCCGCGCTTCGCGCTCGCGCCCGTAGCGGGAGGCGTGCTGCTGGCGATGGTTCTCGCGGTGGCGCTGGGCTGGCTGCCGCTGCTCACCGGGGCGCTGCTGGCCGCCGCGCTGATGGTGATCGCCCGCGCCCTGCCGGGCGCGGCGGTGCGGCGCGCCATCGACTGGCAGGTGCTGATCGTCATCGGCTGCGCGCTCGGCGTCGGCCAGGCGATGACCACCAGCGGCCTTGCCGGGAGCGTCGCGCACGGCCTCAGCACCCTGGCGGGCGCCAGCCCGCTCGCCAACCTGGCGCTGCTGTACCTCGCCACCGCGCTGTTCACGGCCTTGCTCACCAACAGCGCCGCGGCCGTGTTGATGTTCCCCGTCGCGGCCAGCATGGCCGGCAGCCTGCACGCCAGCGTGCTGCCCTTCGCGGTGACGCTGATGCTGGCCGCCTCCGCGAGCTTCGCCACGCCCGTCGGCTACCAGACCAACCTGATGGTGCTGGGGCCGGGCGGCTACCGCTTCCGCGACTTCGTGCGCATCGGCCTGCCCGTGACGCTGGTGACCGCGGTGGTGGCGCTCGTGGTGATCCCGCTGGTGTGGCCGTTCTTCCCGGCAGTCTAGGCTTTAGCTCACCCTCGGGCCGGGCGTGGTTGCGTGCGGCGCGCCGCGTTCGGGTCGGGGCATCTATCAGGGGGAACCACGAGTAGGGGGTTGCGTCGGGCAATCGTGCCTGGGAGGGCCGTGATGACACAGGGGGATCCACGCCAGGAGTACCTGGATGCCAGCAACAACGTGCGCCACTGGTCTACGCTGCGTTTCGCGCAGCTCACCATCTACGTGGCGTTGACGGCCGGGCTGCTCAACGTGCTGTTCATCAGGGGTGCGGGCTCGCCGCGCACCTCGCTGGCCATCGAGCTCGCCGGGCTGGTCGTCACGGCCGTGTACTGGCTGCTCCAGGAGCGCACCATGCTCTACTGGTACGCCTTCGTGCGCCGCGCTGCGGAGCTGGAGCCGGCGCTCGGCTACACGCAGTACTCGCATCGGCCGCGCGCCGGCGTGGTGTCCTCGGCCAACGCCGTCCGGGTGTTGTTCGCGGTGATGCTGCTGTTCTGGGGCGCCTCGGCCGTGAATCTGGTGTGAGCGTCGCCGCGCGGGCCTGGTCACTGCGGCGGTCGGGTCACTGCCTCGGCTGGGTCGCTGGGCCTGCCAGGTTGCTGGGCCGGCCACGTAACTGTGTGGGCCGTCGCTGGCCGGTCCTATTTGCCGGCCGGGAGACGCCACCGACGGGGCCCCCGCGCGCCCTAAGAAAAACCTCGCTCCGGCATGACGGGGGCGGGACTATACTGACGCCCGTGCCTTACCGGACCGAAACGCAAGACGGCAGGAGACGCCCATGACCGACACCTTGATCGCGCCGCACGGCGGCACCCTCGTCGACCGGCGGCTCGCCGTGGGCGACCGCGCGGAGGCGCAGGCCGCCGCGGGCGAGCTGCCGCGCCTGGCGCTCGACGAGCGCAGCCTGGCCGACCTCGAGTGCATCGCAACCGGCATCTACAGCCCGCTGAAGGGCTTCGTGAACGAGGGCGACTACGCCTCCATCGTGGAGAGCGGCCGGCTGCAATCGGGTCTGGCGTGGTCGATCCCCATCACCCTGCAGGTGAGCGAGGCGCAGGCGGAGGCGCTCCGGCCGGGCCAGGAGCTCGCCCTGACCGGCGGCGACGGCGCGGTGCTGGCCACGATGCGCCTCACCGACATCTACCAGCCGGACCAGTGCCACGAGGCCGAGCGCGTGTACGGCACCGCCGACGCCGCTCATCCGGGCGTGGCGGCGATGCTGGCGGCGGGGCCGGTGTACCTGGGTGGACCGGTGACGGTTGTGGCGGAGCTGCCGTCCACCGTCTTCGACGATCACAAGTACGACCCGCACGCCACCCGCGCGGAGTTCGCGAAGCGCGGCTGGAGCACGGTGGTGGCCTTCCAAACGCGCAACCCCATCCACCGCGCCCACGAGTACCTCACCAAGGTGGCGTTGGAGACCGTCGACGGGTTGTTCATCAACCCGCTGGTGGGCACCACCAAGAAAGACGACATCCCCGCCGAGGTGCGCATGGAGTGCTACTACGTGCTGCTCGACAACTACTACCCGAAGGAGCGCGTGCACCTGGGCGTCTACCCGGCCGCCATGCGCTACGCCGGCCCGCGCGAGGCGATCCTGCACGCCATCAGCCGGCAGAACTACGGTTGCAGTCACTTCATCGTCGGGCGCGATCACGCCGGCGTGGGCGAGTACTACGGGACGTATGACGCGCAGCGCGCTTTCGACGGCTACAGCCGCGACGAGCTCGCCATCCAGCCGATGAAGTTCGA
>CAYOXR010000219.1:0-6235 GCA_964407955.1 uncultured bacterium
GGTCAGGCGCCGCTCGAGCTCGATGGCGAGCATGATCTCCTTCGCCTTGCGCTCGAGCGATCGTTCGCTGGCGATGTTCTGCAGGACGGTGTTCTTGATCACCTGCGTGGTGATGGTCGAGCCACCACGCTTGGAGTGACCGATGAACTCCTGGTACGTGGCCTTGGCGATGGCGGGCAGGTCGAAGCCGTAGTGGCGGAAGAAGCGGTCGTCCTCGGAGGCGACGATCGCCTCGAGAGCCGCCGGCGACACCTGGCTCAAGGTGACGGGGACGCGGTTCGTTGGCTCCTTGCTCTTGCCCACGGCCGGCACGATGGTGCCGATGCGCGTACCGTCGCTGGCGTACACCTCGGTGTTGGAGGTGTACTGCAAGGCGTCCACCTGGTCGAGCGAGGGCAACTCCTGGGCCCACTTCAACGCCGACGACCCGAGCAGTGCGACGAACGAGAGCACCGCTGTGAGCGCCAGCAGGAAGAGCCCCTGGACGATCTTCACGGACTTCATGCTACCAGGGGGAGGGATGAGCCGGAGTTAAGAGGCGCGCCCGCAGCCTCATCCGCGGGCTCGTCCCCCGACCGGCTGGCGGCCATCGTGACGGCGGCCCATACGCCCCGCCACGGCGCGCGGTGCGAGGCTCACCAGCCGCGCGTGGCCAGCAGCTCCTCCTCCGCGAGCGTATCCAGGTTGATGCCCACCATGGCCTCACCCAGGTTGCGCGACACGTCGGCGAGGATCTGTGGGTCCTCGAAGTGGGTGACGGCCTTGACGATCGCCTCGGCGCGGCGGAGCCACGCCTGGTGCCGCTTCGCCTCGTCGGGCTCGCCCATCGCCGACTTGAAGATGCCGGAGCCCACGAACACCCCGTCCAGGCCGAGCTGCATCATCAGAGCCGCGTCCGCCGGCGTGGCCACGCCGCCGGCGGCGAAGTTCACCACCGGCAGCTTGCCATGCTCGTGGACGTAGCGCACCAGGTCGACCGGCGCACCATGGTCCTTGGCGTATCCCATGAGCTGTTCGGGCCGCATGGCTCCGATGGCGCGGATCTCGCCCATCACCGCGCGGGCGTGCCGGACCGCCTCCACCACGTTGCCGGTGCCGGCCTCCCCCTTGGTGCGGATCATCGCCGCCCCCTCGCCGATGCGCCGCAGCGCCTCGCCGATCGTCGTGGCCCCACACACGAACGGCACGGTGAACTGGAACTTGTCGATGTGGTAGGCCTCGTCGGCCGGCGTGAGCACCTCGGACTCGTCCACGAAGTCCACGCCGATGGCCTCCAGAATCTGCGCTTCCACGAAGTGCCCGATGCGAACCTTGGCCATCACCGGGATCGAGACGGCGTCGATGATCTGCTCGACCATTCCGGGATCGCTCATGCGGGCCACGCCGCCTTGCGTGCGGATGTCCGCCGGCACGCGCTCCAACGCCATGACTGCGGTGGCCCCGGCATCCTCAGCGATGCGTGCCTGGTCGGGCGTGACCACATCCATGATCACACCGCCCTTGAACATCTCGGCGAAGCCGGTCTTCACCGTTGTGCTGCCAATCGTCTTCTCTGCCATGGCCACTCCTTGTCGCCATCCAGCCGAGCCCGCCCGCGACTTGCCGCGGCCAACCGCCACCGCAGGGCGCCGCTGCAGGGCGCGCTCGCACCTCGTCACCTCATTGTGCCGCAGCAGCGCCGCGGCCGCATGGAGTATACGCGACGCGGGTGGCGCGTCCGGACCGGCTCCCCGCCGTCGCCGGCCGCGCGGCACCCCCCTCGGCCGCCGGCGCCTGGCTCAGGGCCGGGCTTCTGCCGCCAGGAACGCGAGCTTCTGGCGCACAGCGCCGAGGTGGTAGGCGGCATGCGCGAGCGCGCCGAGGGCGGCGCCGACGGCCTCGACGTCGTCCAGCCAGTGGACCGCGATCTCCGCCTTGAGCGCTTCGAAACCTTCGCTCAGCGCGCTCAGCTCACGGGTCCAGGCACGCTCGTCGACGGTGCGGACGCGCCAGCTAGAAGGCCAGTCGGCCGGCTCGCGCTCGCCGCGGATCCACCGCGCCGACAGGTGCAGCGCGAACAGGGTGTGATGCACATGCGCGGCGATCGAGGTGCCGGCGATCACGCGCGAGGCGTCGGCCGCCGACAGGTGCTCCAGGCTGCCGAACAGCCCGGCCCCGCGGCCACCGTCGGTGAAGTGGCTCCACGGCCCCGGCGGGCCCTCGAAGGCTTCGGCCAGCACCGCCTGGAGCTGCTCTTCGACCGCTTGGATGGACACTGCCATGGAAGCCGTGCCTTCTGCGCCGACTCAGGCGCGCGTGAACGCCACGAACTCGTCGAGCTTGGCCAGCGCGGAGCCGTCGTCGATGTGTCCGAGCGCCTGTTCCACGCCTTCGGCGAGGTCCGCCGCCACGTCCGCCAGGTAGAGCGCCGCGCCGGCGTTGAAGGCGACGACGGCACGCTTGGCATCGTCGATGGTGCCGTCCAGGACGCCACGCATTGCCGCGGCGTTGGCCTCCGCATCGCCACCCGCAAGCGCCGCGAGCGGGTAGCGCGACAGCCCCACCTCCTCGGGCGTGATCACGTAGGTGCGCCGGCTCCCGTCTGGCAAGAGCTCGGTGACCTTGGAGGGGCCGGTGACCGTGAAGTCGTCGATGCGGTCGCCGTGGACCACCAGCGCGCGCTCCACGCCGAGCCCGGCGAGCACGTCGGCGAGGCGCTCGGTCAGCTCGGCGTCGTACACACCCATGAGCTGACGGTCGGCGGCGGCCGGGTTGGTGAGCGGGCCGAGGTTGTTGAAGATGGTCCTCGCCTTCAAGTCGGCCCGGATGGGCGCCACGAACTTCATGGCGGGGTGGTGGTTGCGGGCGAACATGAACGCCAGCCCCACCTTGTCGATGCACTCGGCCAGCCGCTCGGGGCTGAGGTCGAGGTCGGCGCCCAGCGCCTTCAGAACGTCCGCCGACCCCGACTTGCGGGTGATCCCGACGTTGCCGTGCTTGGCCACCCTCACGCCGGCCGCCGCGATCACGAACATCGCGCTGGTGCTGATATTGATGGTGTCGATGCCGGTACCGCCGGTCCCGCAGGTGTCGATGAGCGGACCGGCCTTGCGGACCGGCACGTGCACCGCGCGTTCGCGCATCGCCTCGGCGAAGCCGATGATCTCATCGACCGTCTCGCCACGCGTCCGCAACGCCGCCAGCAGGGCGGCGGCCTGCATCTGGGACAAGCGGCCGTCCATCAGCTGCCCCATCACGTCGCGCGCGGTCTCGCGACTGAGCGTCTCGCCATCGAACACCGCTGCCAGCACGGGTGCGATGTCGTACTTGTCGATGTGGTGCTCCGCAACGTCCGGCGTCTGCCCTGCTCCCTCGCTCATCTCGCGTCCTCCATGCTCGCCGCCTCCTCGCGCAGACCGTCGCCCGCGCCCTCGACGCACCAGCTGCCAGCCTGCAACGGCCGGAAGGCCAGCCCGGCGCGCACCAACCTGCTTGCCAACGCACGCTCGACCTGCTCGCGTTCGTCGCGCCCGTCCTCGAACCCTCCGAGCGAGCGGAACACCGTGCCCGGCACACTCCAACCGGTGCACGACACCAGCCGCCCCGCCCGGGTCAGGCGCCGCCACCAGCGCCGCCGGCGCGCGCCCCCGGAGGTTTCCAGCGCCACGCACAGGCCCGACTCCTGCAGCGCCACGTGCGCGGCCAGTCTATTCGGTGCCGGCGCGCAGTCGTCGTCGGAGAAGAGCAGGATACTACCGCAAGTACGCTCCGCGCAGGCGTTGCGCGCGGCGCCTACCGGCAGCCGTGCGTCGGTCTCGAACACGCGCAGGCCGAAGGGGAGCCCGAGCCGCTCCAGCTCCGAGCGTGCACGCTCGTCGCAACCGTTGAGGCACACCACCCATTCGAAGCGCTCGGGCGCGAGGGCCTGCGCCCGCAGCCCTTCCGCCTTGCGCCGCAGCAGCTCGAGGTGTCCGTCGGATACCGTCAGCACGCTGATGTAGGGGCACCCCGCCGTCGGCTCCGGAACCGCAGCCACCGCCCCCGTCATGGGCCCGTCGCCGCGCGACCGAGCGAGGCGGCGCCCTCGAGATACGCCGTCTCGTAGCGAACCGCCTCCTCGTCCAGGAACCACCTCAGCGGGCCGCGCAGGAGCGCGCGCTTCAGCGGCACGAGCCAGGGGTGGACGCCGAGCAACAGGCCTACCTCCAGGCTTCGGCTCCTCTCGAAGACGATGCGGTGCGCACGCCCCGCGAGGTAGGCGCGTTCGGGATCGGCACCGAGGATCCGACCGGCGTGATAGGCCCATGCCGCGGCTTCGAAGCGGAACCGCAGCCCGGCACCGCGCAGGCGCAAGGCGAGCTCGGGATCCTCCCCCCCGTAGGCGACGAAGCTCTCGTCGTAACCGCCGACCGCCTCGAACGCTTCGCGGGGCAGGCTGGTGTTCGCTCCGGTGGCGTTGATCCACAGAGCGCGCTTGCCGAGCCGCGCCGCGCGCTCGAACGGTTCCCGGCGCCGTCCCACCCGCAGCTCGTCGGGAAGGCGCAACGGCCCCACCACCACGCTGGCACGATGCGCCGCGTGCGCGGCCAGGTGCGCAAGCAGGCACTCGGGCCCCGGCAGGCAGTCGTCGTCGCTCATGAGAAGCACGCGGCCCCTGGCCCCCGACGCGGCGCGGTTCCGGGCCGCGGCGATGGGCAGGTTCTCACGGCTCGCGAGGACGGTCGTCGCGAACGGCGTGCTCGCCCCTCGCAGCGCATCGGCGGCGTCGGGATCGCCGTTCGCGAGCACACGCCACTCGAACCGGTCGGCAGGCAGAGACTGCGCCCTGAGGTGTTCCTGCTTGCGCAGGAGCAGCGGGACACGTCCGTGCGTGACGGTGACGACGGTGACGTCGGGGGTCCGCATGGTGCTCCTACAGGCGCCCCAGGAACGTCGTGAGCATGGCGTGCCCCGTCTCGGTGAGGATGCTCTCCGGGTGGAACTGCACGCCCCACACCGGATGCTCGACGTGGACCACGCCCATCACCACGCGCTCGCCGCCCTCGTCGATCCAGGCGTTCACCGCCAGCTCGGCGGGCAGATCGCGGATGACCAGCGAGTGGTAGCGCGTCGCCTGCAAAGGGCTCGGCAGCCCGGCGAAGATGCCGCTGCCGTCGTGCTCGATCAGGCTGGTCTTGCCGTGCATGACGCGCCCGGCCCGCACCACGGCGGCACCGTAGGCCGCGCCGACGGCCTGGTGGCCGAGGCACACCCCGAGGATCGGGATGTCGGCACCGTAGCGGCGGATGACATCGACCGACAGCCCGGCCTCGGCCGGCGTGCACGGGCCCGGCGACACCACGATGCCGTCCGGGTCGAGGCCCGGGACCTCGTCGAGCTCGAACGCGTCGTTGCGCCACACCACCGGTTCGGAGCCCAGCTCGCCAAGGTACTGCACCAGGTTGTAGGTGAACGAGTCGTAGTTGTCGATGACCAGCACCCGGGACACGCGCCTCAACCGAGCCCTTCCGTGGCCATCTCGACGGCGCGCCTCAGCGCCGCCAGCTTGTTCAGGGACTCCTGCCATTCCGTGGCCGGGTCGCTGTCGGCGACGACGCCGCAGCCCGCTTGCAGGTGCAGCCGGCCGCCGGTGACCACCACCGTGCGCAGGGTGAGCGCCATGTCCATGGCGCCGCCGACGCTGAGGTAGCCGAAGGCGCCGGCGTAGGGCCCGCGCCGGACCGGCTCGAGCTCGTCGATGATCTCCATCGCGCGGATCTTCGGCGCCCCCGACGCCGTCCCCATGGGCAGCGCGGAGGCGAGCGCGTCGAGCGGGGTGCGTCCCGGCGCCAGCCGCCCCTCCACCGAGGAGACCAGATGCATGACGTGGCTGTAGCGCTCGACCTGCATGAGATGCGCGACGTGCACGCTGCCGAACTCGCAGACCCGCCCCATGTCGTTCCGGCCCAGGTCCACGAGCATGACGTGCTCGGCTCGTTCCTTCTCGTCGGCGAGGAGCTCGGCGGCCAGTGCTGCGTCCTCCTCGGCGTCGGCGCCGCGCGGCCGCGTGCCCGCGATCGGGCGCGTCTCGACGCGCTTGCCGTCGCTCTTCACCAGGCTCTCGGGGCTGCTCGACACCAGCGTGACCGGACCGAGGTCGAGATAGCCCAGGTAGGGGCTGGGATTGATCGACCGCAGCGCCCGGTACACCGCGAACGGGTGCACGCCCTGGTCCGCGCTCAGGCGCTGGCTGGGGACCACCTGGAAGATGTCGCCG
>CAYOXR010000220.1:0-5357 GCA_964407955.1 uncultured bacterium
TGACGCCGATCTGCAGGCTGTCGGTGTTGCCCGACCCCGACACCGTCACCGTGAACGTGTCGGTGGTCTCGTTGCCGGCGGCGTCGAAGGCGTGGACGACGATGGTGTTGGTGCCGCTCTGCAGCGTGACGGTGATGCTGAAGTTGCTGTTCGTGAGGTTCACGGTCTGCAATGGGCCGCCGTCGACCGTGTAGGTGATCTCGGTGGCGGCCACGTTGTCGGTGGCGGTTCCGGTGAGGTCGTAGGTGGTTCCGGTCGCCGTCGCGCTGGAGGTGATCGACAGCGTGGGCGGCGTGGTGTCGGTGCCCGTAGCGGAGTTGCACGCCGCCAGCACGAGGCCGAGCACCACGGTGAGGGTCGCCAGCCACAGGGCCGGCTGCAGTGAGCGTCGCATAGTCTCTCCTTCCCTTCGGTAGGAAGCTAGCGACGCGGGCGTTATTGAAGCGTTACCGATCCGGACGGGGCGCCGTTATTGGGCCCCGGCGGAGCGCTCGCGCCTTCCCGGGACGCGTGCGGCGCACGGGCCGGCGACGTCCGCCCGACGCGTCCGACCCGGCCTAGTCCTTGCGCGCCACCAGCGCGTAGCTGAGCGGCGGCCGGATGCTGAGCCGCTCGAAGTCGCGGTAGACCATCGAGATGTCGTGCGGGTACTCCTCGAAGCGCTCGATCGCCAGACCCGCGGCCAGGCACCCCCCGATGACGTCGCCGAGGGTGTGGTGGAACCAGTACGAGGTCGCCTCGATGTGCTTGTCGGGCTCGTAGTAGTCGGGCCCGCCGTCGCTCCGGTACGGCTCGCGCGTGAAGTAGTCGTGGCGCAGGCTGGGACCGGTGTCGGCGTCGAACATGTCCAGGACCGGGTGCATCTCGTAGACGAACAGCCGCCCGCCGGCGTCGAGGCGCGCGGCGATGCCGTCGAACAGGGGCGCCAGCCTCGGCAGCCAGCCCAGCGCGCCGACGGTTATCGTCGCCAGCTGGAAGCGGCCGAGGCCGTCCGGGAGGTCGAGCGCGTCGCCCCGCACGAAGCGGGCCCGGTCCGCCAGGCCCGCCGCTTGCGCCAGCCTGCGCCCTGCCGCCAGGTTGCCCTCGGCCAGGTCGACGCCCACCCCCTCCGAGGCGCCCAGGCGCAGCAGCGAGACCAGCTCGCGGCCGTTGTTGCAGCACACCTGCAACGCGCGCTTGCCGGCCACGCCGATGTCGCGGTAGATGCCGAGCTCGACCGCGTCCAGGGTGGTGAACGCCGGGTCGCGGAAGGCCTCGAGCAGCTGCGGCAGCTGGCTGCTCTCGTGCAGCCGGGCGTGCTCCTCCCAGCTCTGACGGTTGGCGTCGATCATGCGGCGCTCGTCGCCGCGGTCGTCATCGTGCTTGGACATGATGGTGCGCGCCGCAACCGGGCCCGGTCGCCTCGTGCGCGCCTGCGCCCCTCAAACGCGCCTGAACACCAGCGCGGCGTTCTGGCCGCCGAAGGCGAAGTTCTGGCTGATCGCGACGTCGACGCGCGCCTCGCGCGCCTCGTTGGGGATGTAGTCGAGATCGAGCTCGGGGTCCGGGTCGAGGTAGTTGCGCGTGGGCGGCAGCACCCCGGAGTACAGGGCCTGCAACGTGGCGATCGCCTCGATGCCGCCTGCCGCGCCCAGCGTGTGGCCGGTCATCGACTTGGTCGAGGAGACCGGTGGCACGCTGCTCGCGTCGCCCCACACCTTCTTGAGCGCCATCGTCTCGGTGAGGTCGTTGGCCGGCGTGCTGGTGCCGTGGGCATTGATGTAGCCGATCGCCGAGGGCTCGAGCTGCGCGGAGCGCAGCGCCAGCTTCAGGCAGCGCACCGCACCCTCGCCGCCGGGCGACGGGGCGGTGATGTGGTAGGCGTCGGCACTGGTGCCGTAGCCGATGATCTCGCCGTAGATGCGGGCGCCGCGCTTTCGGGCGCGCTCGTACTCCTCGAGCACCAGGATGCCCGCGCCCTCGCCGGTGACGAAGCCGTCGCGGGAGGCGGTGAACGGCCGGCTGGCGGTCTCGGGGCTGTCGTTGCGGGTCGAGAGCGCCTTCATGACCGCGAAGCCGGCGATACCCATGGGCGTGATCGGCGCCTCGGTGCCGCCGCTGAGCATGACGTCGGCCTCGCCGCGCTGGATGATGCGGTAGGCGTCGCCGATGTTGCCCGAGCCGGTGGCGCAGGCGGTGACCACGGTGGAGCTGGGGCCGGTCAGGCCGTAGCGCATGGCGACGTGCCCGCTGGCCATGTTGGCGATCAGCATCGGGATGAAGAACGGGCTCATGCGCATGGGGTTGCGGTCGAAGCGGACGCGCGACTGCGACTCCCAGGTGGTCAGCCCGCCGATGCCGGAGCCGATGCAGGTGCCCGCGTGATCGCCGGCCACGTCCGCCTCGCTCAGGCCGGCGTCCTCGAGCGCCAGCGCGCTGCCGACCAGCGCCAGCTGCACGAAGCGGTCGACGCGTTTGGCCTCCTTGCGCTCGACGTAGTCCTCCACGGCCACGTCGACCTCGCCCGCGATTCGCACGCTCAGCTCGGAGGCGTCGAAGTTGGTGATCTCGCGGATGCCGTTACGGCCCTCGCGCTGTGCCTGGAGGAACGTCTCGGCACCATTCCCGATCGGTGTGACCGGGCCCAGGCCGGTTACCACGACTCGTCTCATACGTTCGACCACGATACCGGAGCCCCTACGGCCGGCGCGTCACGTGTAGCGATCGACGCCGTGCCCGGCCCGAGTGAGCCCACCCTCGCCCTTCACGTCGTCCCGACGGCCGTCCGGCCGCCGGGACGACGAAACTCACTGCTTGTCGGAGATGAACTTGACCGCGTCGCCGACGGTGCGGATGTTCTCCGCTTCCTCGTCGCTTATCTCGATGCCGAACTCGTCCTCGAGCCCCATGATGAGCTCCACCACGTCGAGCGAGTCGGCGCCCAGGTCGTCGACGAACGAGGCGCTCTCGGTCACATCGCCGGGATCGGCGTCCAGCTTGTCGGCGACGACCTCTTTGATCTTCTCGAGGATCTCCTGCTCGTCCATCGTTCGCTCCTCCTCACGCAGGCGTGGGTTGCCGACCGAAGAATCTGGGCGATTCTAGCACGGCGCCTGCGCGGATCTTCCTTCGATGCGTGCGCCCACGCGGACATCTCTCGCGGGCGATCTGGGGCGATGCGGTGCGGCCTCCGGCGCCGGCTCCCGGCGCGCCCGGCCGAAGGCTGCTCGGCGCGGCAGCCCGCGGGGTGACGCGGCACCCTCGGGGCCGGTCGTCAGCCTGCAAAACATTACGGCATGACCATGCCACCGTCAACTGGCAGCGTCTGCCCGTTGATGTAGGCGGCGTCCTCGCTGGCAAAGAAGGCGACGGCGGCTGCGACATCCTCGGGCCGCCCGAAGCGGCCCGCGGGGATCTCGCGCAGGTAGGCCTGCTTGAGCTCGTCAGGGAGGGCGGCGGTCATGTCGGACTCGATGAAGCCCGGGGCGACAGCGTTCACGGTCACGCCGCGCGCGCCGTACTCGCGCGCCAGCGCCTTGGTGAGCCCGATCATGCCGGCCTTGGCGGCGACGTAGTTGGCCTGGCCGACGTTGCCGCGGATGCCAACGATCGAGGCGATGTTGATGATGCGGCCGAAGCCGCCCCTGAGCATGCCGCGCAGCGCCGCCTTGGAGAGGTAGAAGGCGCTGGAGAGGTTGGTGTCGATCACGCGTTGCCAGTCCTCGGCCTTCATGCGCAGCGCCAGCGTGTCGCGCGCGATGCCGGCGTTGTTGACCAGCACCTCCAGCGAGCCGAAGGCGTCGGTGACGTTCTTGACGAGCGCCTGGCAGGCCTCGGGGTCGGCGACGTCGGCCGCGAAGGTGTTGGCCTCCCCGCCGGCGTACACGATCTCCTGCGTGACCTCCTCGGCGGCCTCCCGGCTGTTGACGTAGTGCACCGCCACGCGCAGGCCCTGGCGGCCGAAGGCGAGCGCCATGGCCCTTCCCAGGCCGCGACTGGAGCCGGTGACGAGGACGGTGCGGGGCGCAGCAGGGGCGCCGGACGCCGCCTTGCCGCCCGTGGCGGGGGCGTCCGGGTTCACCACGCCGCGGGCTCCCCGCAGGGTCCGCGCCGTGCGCCGCACCCCGGGCGCCGGGACCCTGCGCGCCGGGCCCGCGGACGGCGGGGCGCCTGGGGCCGCCTCACGCCGCCGCCTCCAGCGCCGCGTGCAGGCTGGCCTTGTCGACCACGCTGCGGGCGTCGGCGCCTTCCGCGATGCGCTGGATCAGGCCGGTGAGCACCTTGCCGGCGCCGAACTCCAGGAAGCGCCGGGCGCCGAGCGCGCGCAGCGTCTCCACGGACTCCACCCAGCGCACCGGCGAGGTCACCTGGCGCTGCAGCAGCTCGCTGGCGTCGGCGCTGTCCTGCAACACGTCGGCGGTCACGTTGCACACGATACCGAATGCCGGCCGGCCGAAGCGCACGCGCGCCAGGTCCGCGCCCAGGCGCTCCGCGGCCGGGCGCATCAGGCTGCAGTGGAAGGGCGCGGACACCTTCAGCGGCACCACCCGCGCGCCCTCGCTCTTGAGCCGCTCGCCGGCGGTGGCCACCGCCTCGACCTGCCCGGAGATCACCGTCTGTCCGGGGGCGTTGAGGTTGGCCACCTCGACCACGCCGGCCACCTGCGCGCAGGCGTTGCGGATGGCGGCCGGGTCGAGCTTCATCACCGCCGCCATGGCGCCTTCGCCCGGCGGCACGGCTTCCTGCATGTAGCTACCGCGCGCGCGTACCAGCCGCACCGCGTCGGCCACGGCCAGCGAGCCGGCCGCGACGTGCGCGGTGTACTCGCCGAGGCTGTGCCCCGCGGCGTACGCTGGCAGGGCGCCGCCCGCCTCCCGATAGGCGGCGAACGCGGCGGCCCCCGCCGCGACCAGCGCCGGCTGCTGGTTGGCGGTGAGCCGGAGGGTCTCGGCGGGACCTTCCCACATCAGCTTCAGCAGGCCCGGCAGCGCCGCCTCGGCATCGTCGAGGACGCGTCGGGCGGCGTCGCTGGCGTCGTAGAGGTCCTTCCCCATGCCCACGAACTGCGAGCCCTGGCCGGGGAAGACGGCGGCGAGGTGCCGATCGGTTGGCGCGCCCGGGCTGCCGCTCGGCCGCCCCGCGCTCACGCCGTGCCGCCCCAGGTAAGCACGCAGGCGGCCCAGGTGAGGCCGGCGCCGAAGCTCACCAGCAGCAGGTTGTCGCCTTCCTGGACGCGGCCGCCGTCGAGCGCCTTGCTCAGCGCCAGCGGGATGCTGGCCGTGGAGTTGTTGCCGTACTCGTCGACGGTGACCACCACTCGCTCGCGCGGCAGCTCCAGCCGCTCGCGAGCGGCCTCGATGATGCGCAGGTTGGCCTGG
>CAYOXR010000221.1:0-2043 GCA_964407955.1 uncultured bacterium
CCTCCTTCGGGCGTCACGCCCACCTTACACCGCCCCTTCACCGGGTCCCGAGTCGCGTCCCGGTGGGCGCGAGCACCGCCCGGGAGGCCGTGGTACACTCGCGCTTGCGTTTCGAATCGGAAGGGCTCGCAGGCCACGCGCCGGCGGGGGCCCGGCCACCACGGACGCACGTGTTGACTCTGGAGGCGAGATGGACGGACTCATCATCCTGGTACCGATCACGGCGCTGATCGCCCTCGCAGCCGCCGGCCTGGTGGCACGCGCCATCATGGCGGCGCCCACCGGCGACGCCCGCATGGTGGAGATCTCGGACGCCGTGCGGCAGGGCGCCGGGGCGTACATGAACCGCCAGTACCGCACGATCTTCATCGTGGCGCTCGTCATCGCGGCCCTGTTCGCGATCGTGGCGTTGGCGAGTTCGGCTCACGACAAGGCGCTGTGGTGGTGGACGACGGTCGGCTTCCTGGTCGGCGCGCTGTTCTCGGCCTCCGCAGGCTACATCGGCATGAACGTGGCGGTGCGGGCGAACGTGCGCGTGGCCCAGGCCGCGCGCGGCACGCTCGCCGCCGCCCTGCGGCTCGCCTTCAACGGCGGCGCCGTGGCCGGCCTGGCGGTCGCCGGGCTGGCGCTCTTCGGCGTCTCGGGCTTCTTCTGGCTGTTCGAGGTCGTGCTCAAGCTCCCCGACCCGGTGGCGCCGCTCGTCGGCTTCGCCTTCGGCTCCAGCCTGATCAGCCTGTTCGCTCGTGTGGGCGGCGGAATCTACACCAAGGCGGCGGATGTCGGGGCGGACCTCGTCGGCAAGGTCGAGGCCGGCATCCCCGAGGACGACCCCCGCAACCCGGCCGTCATCGCGGACAACGTCGGCGACAACGTCGGGGACTGTGCGGGCATGGGCGCCGACCTCTTCGAGACCTACGCCGTGACCGCCGTCGGATCGGTGTTCCTGGGCTACCTCCTGCCCGGCGAGAACGCGGTGACCAACCTGGTGCTGTATCCGCTCGTGGTCGGCGCCATCGCCATCGTGGCCAGCATCGTAGGCACCCAGGTGGTGCGCCTGCCCAAGAGCGGCAGGATCATGGGCGCGCTCTACAACGGCATCTTCGTCGCCGCCGGCATCAGCGCGCTGGGCTTCCTGCTGGCGAGCTTCCTGATGTTCCGGGGCTTCGACTTCAGCGTGCTGAACCGGGCAGCCGGTTGGGGGAGCATCTTCGGGGCCAGCCTGGTGGGTATCGCCGTCACCGTCCTGATCATGGGCATCACCGAGTACTACACCGGCACCCACTTCCCCTCGGTGCAGCGCATCGCCCGCGCGTCCACGACCGGAAGTGCCACCAACATCATCAGCGGCCTGGCCGTGGGCATGCAGTCCACCGCCCTGCCGGTGATCGTGCTGGTGCTGGCCGTGTTCGTCTCCTGGGTGCTGGCCGGTCTCTACGGCATCGGCATCGCCGCGGTGTCCATGCTGTCGGTGGCGGGCATGGTCGTGGCGATGGACACCTACGGACCCATCACCGACAACGCCGGCGGCATCGCCGAGATGGCCGACCTCCCCGACGAGGTCCGTGCCCACACCGACGCCCTCGACGCCGTGGGCAACACCACCAAGGCCGTGACCAAGGGCTACGCCGTGGGCTCGGCGGCGCTGGCCGCCCTGGTGCTGTTCGCCGACTACGCCGAGCGGGTGAAGCTGGCGAAGCCGGCGCTCTTCGGAGGTGGTTCCTTCCAGCTGAACGACCCGGTGGTGCTGGTCGGCCTGCTCATCGGCGGCATGATCCCGTTCCTGTTCAGCTCCTTCCTGATGGATTCCGTCGGCAAGGCGGCCGGGCACGTCATCACCGAGGTCAGGCGCCAGTTCCGGGAGATCCCCGGTATCATGGACGGCAGCGGCAAGCCCGAGTACGGGACGGCGGTCGATATCGTCACGAAGGCGGCGCTGAGGGAGATGGCGGTGCCGGGCATCCTGGCGGTGGCCACGCCGCTGATCACCGGCTTGCTGTTCGGTCCCCTGGCGATGGGCGGGGTGCTCATCGGCGTCACCATCAG
>CAYOXR010000222.1:0-3605 GCA_964407955.1 uncultured bacterium
TGAAGGCGGCGCTGATGGCCCTCGAGGTCCTCGACGCCGGCGGCGTGGCCGGGAGCCTGGAGCGGCACCGCCCCATGTTGCCGGCCGAGGCGCACTACGGAGCGCTGCACCAGCTGGTGCGGGCCGTCGAGGGCGTGGTCAGCTGGATGCTGTTCAACGACCTCACCCGGCGTGATGTCGCCGACTTCATCGAGACCTACCGCGGGCCGCTCCAGGACCTGCGCAGCGGCATCGAAGGCATGCTTTCCGCCGCCGAGCGCAAGCGCTTCAAGCGGCGCACCAAGCAGCTTGCCGGCCTCGGCTTCGAGCCCGACCTGGCTTCCGAGATCGCCAGCCTCGACTACCTGCCGACGAGCGTCGGCATCATCGAGGTCGCGCGCAAGACGGGAGTGGCCATGGAGGAGGCCGCCAAGCGCTTCTATGCGCTCGGTGAGCGCCTGTCGTTGGGGTGGGTGCGCGACGGTCTGGCCGCTCTGCCCGCGCAGGGCAGTTGGGACACGATCGCCGCAGTGGGGCTGGTGATGGACCTTCGTGAGGCCCAGCGGCTGCTGGCGAACGCCTACATCGAGGCGCGTGCGGCCGACCACGGCCTCTCTGCCGAGGCCTTCCTGAAGCGCTACCCGCACCTTCTCGAGCGCTTCGACGAGGCGCTGGTCGAGCTCAAGCAGCCCGGCGCATTGACGCTGGCGGGGGGTGCGGTGCTGGTGCGTTTGCTGGCGCAGGCGCAACGCGCCGGGGCGGCCGGCTAGCCGGGCGGCGCAGCGCTGCGAACGTAGCTGCGCAGCAGCGCGTCGAGCCGGGCGATGCCGGCCTCGGTGGCGCGCAAGCGCGGGCCGTCTCGGACCAGCAGACCATGGCGGGTGGCGTCCGCCAGCCAGCGCGGTGCCACGCGCTCGAGCCGCAGGCCGGACTCGGTCTCGGCGGCCGCGAGGTCCGCTCCCTCACGGGTGCGCAGGCCCGTCAGCAACCTCTCCAGCAGAACGTCGCCCGGCGCGAGGACGTCGCGCTCCGGGGGTGCGCCGGCCAGCCAAGCGCGCATGGGTGGATTGGTCAAGCGCGTGCCGAAGGGCCCGCCATCGGGCAGGTAGGCCGACGCTGACGGCCCCAGGCCGAGGTAGCTGCGGCCGCGCCAGACGGCGAGGTTGTGGTGTGACTCGGCCCCCGGCCGGGCGTAGTTGGACACCTCGTAGCGCTCGAGACCGTAGCTGGCGAGCACACGCGCGGCGGCCTCGAAATCGTCGGCCTCGCGCTCGGGGTCCACCCGGATGCCCCGACGCGCGAAGGGCGTGCCCGGCTCGACCGTCAGCGTGTAGACGCTCACGTGCGCAATGCCGCTGGCGGCCACCGCGTGGAGGTCGGCGAGCGGGTCCTGGCCGGGCACGGCCGTCATGAGATCGGCATTGACCGCGAGGCCGCTGTCAAGCGCCCAGGTCAACGCCTGCAGGCCCTGGCGGCCGTCGTGCCGGCGGTCCAGGAAGCGCAGGGCCTGGTCCTGGGTGGACTGCAGGCCGATGGACAGACGGCTGAAGCCGAGCTCGGCGAAGCGACGCAGGCGGTCCGGCTCGAAGGTCAACGGGTCGGCCTCGAGGGTCGTCTCGAGCCGGGCCGGGAACCCCCAGTGGCGGTCCAGCATGCGCACGACGCGTGTCAGCTCGGGGTCGCTCAGGTGCGAGGGCGTGCCGCCGCCGAGGTAGATGGTGTCGAGCGGCCCCGGGTAGCGAAGCGCCGCGACCTCCGCCTCCTGCTCCAGGCGCGCCAGGTAGCGCTCCACCAGAGCCTCGTTCCTGCGCATCTTGTGGAAGTCGCAGTAGGGGCATACGTGCGGGCAGAAGGGAACGTGCAGGTAGAGCGCGCGGACCACGCCCGCAGCCTAGTCGACACCGCGTCGCCGGGGTCCGGCGCACGCGACGTGCGGCGCAACGAAGGCGGCGGGGGCGGCGTCGCGCCTCCCGCCGCCGCCCCGTGCAACCGTCAGTTGTGCGGCAGACTCTTGAGCTGGTCGGCGAGGATCTGGTTGGCCGCGGCGTTGGCGGACTTCAGCGTGTCCGTGACGGAGGCGCCGTCCATGATCGCCGACATGTCACTGGCGATCTCGTCGCGGACGTAGTCGTAGCCGGGGACCGGCGGCTCGGCGGTACCGTAGCCGAGCAGGTCGAAGGTGGCCTTGTAGGTGGGGTGCGTGGCGAAGTAGTCGCTCATCTCGCTGGCGACGCTCTTGCGGACGGGGAAGTAGTTGGTCGCCTCCGCCCACTTCGCCTGCACCGCGGGCTCGGTGTAGTACTTCACGAACAGCCAGGCGGCGAGGTCGGCCGCCTTGGTGTGGCCGGTGGGCAGGCTCACGCTGGCGCCGTAGACGTTGATCACGGGGTTCGGCGTGGTGTGCGGCAGTGCCGTCGCGCTCCAGGCGAACCTGGCGCCCGCGTCCACGGCGCTCTTGTAGTAGGGGATCCCCACCGAGGAGCCGACCGTGAAGAGGGTGCGGCCCGCCGCGAAGTCGGTCTGATCGCCGTAGTTCTCGGTCACCACGCTGGCGCAGCCGTCTCTGAACAGGCCCTGCAGGAACGTCATGGCGTTCACCGCCGCCGGCGAGTCGTAGGTGAAGCGATCGGTGCTGTCGTCGAAGATCTGGCCACCGAACGCGAAGGTCCAGCTCGCGAAGCGGCTGGCATCCACCGACAGCTCGTAACCCACGGAGCCCTTCGAGGTGGCCTTGCCGAACGGGGACTTGGTCGCGGCGCAGGCAGCCTGCCGGAACTGCGCCGGCGTGGTCGGCGGACCGTCGAAGTCGATCTTGCCGGCGGCCTTGAGCTCGGCCAGCCAGTCACCGTTGTAGTACATCACCTCCGCCGACCGGCTCGGCGGGAAGCCGTAGCGCGCGCCGCCGAAGCTCGCGAACACGTCGGACTGGTAGAACCCCGGGAAGAAGTCGGCCTTGTCCGCCTCCGACAGCCCCCACTTGGGCGAGTCGACCAGTGGGCGCATGTCGATGACGCCGCCGCCGAGCGCATAGGTGGCCGCCTGGTTCTGGTAGGCGACGACCACATTGGGAGCGTCCGAGGTGCCCAACACCGCCAGCATCTTGCGGAAGAGGTCCGAGTAGTTGCCCTGGTACTCCGGCTTGACGGTGATGTGGTAGGGGTTCGAGGCGTTGAATGCCGTGGCGATGGCATCGATGGCCGCCTGGTTCGGCTGCGAGTAGACGTGCCAGAACACCACCGTCTGGCCGCTGGGGTCCACGTTCTCGTAGCCGCCCTGCGCCAGCGCGGCCCCGACGCCGGCCGACAGCGTGACCGCCACGATCAGGATTCCGATGGTTCGCTTCATACCTGCTCCCTTCCCTCCCTGGTGCTGGGCGCCTTGGGCGGGCGCCGTCAGCCTTTCAGGCCCGAGGTCGCGATGCCCTCGGTGAACTGCTTCTGCGTGAAGAAGTAGACGACGAGGATCGGCAGGATGGTGATGACCGCGCCGGCCATCAGGTACTGCGTCTGCGGTCCCGCCTCGGTGATGAAGGTGTACAGCCCGACGCCCAAGGGTCGCCAGGTCGGGGTGGTGGTGACCAGCAGCGGCCACAGGAACTCGTTCCAGCTGTGGACGAAGGTGAGCAG
>CAYOXR010000223.1:0-2622 GCA_964407955.1 uncultured bacterium
GTTCAACAACCTCTACATCTACCTGGTGCGGGCCGGCGAGGTCTCGGGCAACTTGGACGGCATCCTGGAGCGCATCGCTGCCTACATGGAGAAGCAGGCGGAGCTTCGCGGCAAGATCCGTACCGCCTTGACCTACCCCACGGTGGTGTTGGTGATCGCGCTCGGCGTTGCCTATTTCCTGCTGACCGGCATCGTGCCGCAGTTCGCGAACATCTTGCACCAGCTCGGCGGGCAGCTCCCCGTCATCACGCAGGTGCTCATCGCGGTGTCGAACTTCCTGCGTTTCGACTGGTACATCCTGATCGGCTTGATCATCGCGGTGATCGTCGGCTGGAATGCCTTCTACCGCACCCCCAACGGTCGGCACGTCATCGACCGGCTGTGGCTGCGCGTGCCGATCTTCGGCCCCCTGGTGCAGAAGACGTCGATCGCCAACTTTTCCAACACCTTCGGCCTGCTGCTCCACTCCGGCGTGAACATCATCGAATCGATCGAGATCACCAAGGGCACGGCCGGCAACGTCATCGTCGAGGACATCCTCGACGAGACCAAGGACGCGGTCCAGCGCGGCGAGCAGATCAGCCAGACGCTCGCCAAGTACCCGCTGGTGTTCCCGCCGCTGGTGAGCTCGATGATCGCCATCGGCGAGGAGACGGGCGCGGTCGACAGCATGCTGCAGAAGGTGGCCAGCTTCTACGAGCGCGAGGTCGACGAGGCCGTCGAGAGCCTCACCGCGGCGCTCGAGCCGGCCCTGATCGTGTTCCTCGGCATCATCGTCGGCTTCATCGTGGCCGGCATGTTCCTGCCGATGTTCTCGATCATCGGGCAGCTGAGCAAGTAGACCCGAGAAACGGCTGCGCTGGCTTCCTGAATGACAAGAAGGGGAGCCCGAGTGGCATCTGCCAGGGTGGGCGGACGTTCGCGCGGCGTGACGGTGCGCGCATTGGCCCAGCTCATCCAGCAAGGTGTCGGTGGGGCGCCGGTGCTCTCCGGCGAGCATTCGCTGGCGCGCCAGGGATCGACGGCGGCGCCCGAGAGCGTAGCAGCGGGGCGCTCGTCGTCAGGTGGCGCGTCCTGGAGCCCCGCCCCTTGTCTGGAACCGGTCGGCCGAATACAATGGCGCCCAACTCACAAGGCAAAGGGGCGCCCATGAATGTCGGAATGGTCGGACTCGGGACCATGGGCGCGGGCATCGTCAAGCGGTTGCTCGCGGCCGGGCACGAGGTCACCGGTTGGAACAGAACGAAGGCGAAAGCGTCGGAGCTCATCCGGGCGGGCATGGGCTGGGCCGACAGCCCCGCAGAGCTGGCCGGCGCCTCCGAGGTGGTGCTCTCCATCGTGACCGACGCGGCCGCGGTCCGGGACGTGGCGCTCGGCCCGGAGGGGATCGTGTCGGGACTCCGGAGCGGATGCCATTACCTCGACATGAGCACGATCGATCCGGACGAGAGCCGGGCTGTGGCCGCGGCGTTCAAGCGGGCGGGGCTCACCATGCTCGACGCGCCGCTCTCCGGAAGCCCGGTGACGCTGGAGCAAGGGAAGGCATCCATCATGGTCGGCGGCGACTTGGGCGCGTTCGAGCGGGTCGAGCCGGTGCTGCTCGACATCGGCGCCAAAGCCTCCTACATCGGCGCGAGCGGCATGGCAGCGCACATGAAGCTCGCCATCAACCTCGTCCTGATGGTCGAGGTGATCGCCTTCGGCGAGGGGATCGCGCTTGCGGAGAAGGGCGGCGTCGACCGGGAGGTCGCCGTCGAAGCGATGCTCAACAGCGTTGCCGCCGCACCCGTGCTCGGCTATCGAGGCCCGTTCATCCTCGAAGGCAGGATGCCCGAGCACGCACTCGCGGACGTCAATCTGCAGCAGAAGGACATGATGCTGGTTCTGGAGCAAGGGCGGAAGCTCGGCTCCCCGGTGCCCCTGGCTGCGGCAGCGAACGAGATGATGAACGCATGTCGCGGGCTGGGCCTCGACCGCCGCGACTTCGTCACGGCGCACGAGGTCTATCGGCGCCTGGGAGGCTTCGAGCGATGACCGGCGTGCCGCAGGATCCCCGCATCGTCGCGGGGATGGAACGCCAGCTGGAGCTGCGGCGGAAGCGGCTGGCCGCCGGGGCGGCGTCGTTGGGATGGAAGCTCGGCTTCGGTACCGCGGCCGCGATGGAGCGCCTGAGAATCGACGCGCCCCTGGTCGGCTTCCTGGTGGATCGAGCCGTCGTGGAAGCGGGTTCTGTCGTCTCCGTCGCCGGTTGGACGAGACCCGTCGTCGAGCCGGAGGTCGCCGTCACCATGGGCATGGATGTACCGGTCGCCGCCGACCGGGAAAGCGTGCGCCAGGCGATCGCCGCCATCGGGCCCGCCATCGAGCTCGCCGACCTCAGCTTCCCGCCCGACGACGTGGAGGAGATCCTGGCAGCGGACGTCTTTCAGCGCCACGTTGTCCTCGGGCGTTTTGACGAGACGCGGGCGGGTGGCAGCCTCGACGGTCTGGTCGGCAGGGTCGATCGCGACGGCTCGCTTCTGGCGACCACCGACGATCCGCAGGCGGCGACCGGCGACCTCGTCGACAACGTCATGCACGTGGCGAACCTTCTCGCGTCGCTTGGGGAGACCTTGAGGGCGG
>CAYOXR010000224.1:0-1991 GCA_964407955.1 uncultured bacterium
CGACGCTGCCGAGCAGCTCCCCCACCTCCGGCTGAGCGACCTCGACACGCGGGGCCACCAGCATGGGACCCTCGATCTCGATGGCGCCGTACGGACAGGTGCGCGTACACTGACGGCAACCGACGCACAGGGCGTCGTTCCCGACCGCCTTCCACGCTTCGGAGTCGAGGTCGAGCGCGCCCGCCGGGCAGCGGATCACACACTCCTGGCAGCCTACGCAGCGCTCCTGGTTCACCAGGACTCTGGGCGCCGCGGCCGCCGCAGGCTCCCGGCTGCGCCACGACCGGCCGGGCATCGACGGCTGGGCGCCGTCTGGCGAGCGCGGTTCGGGAGTCATCGTCATTCCGCACCTCCCATGGCGATATAGAGCACGATCATGGCGGCCCCGAAGGCGATGACGAAGGCGATGCCGAGCACTCGCAGCCAGGTGGCGCGAGCCGTCATCGCCGTCATGTCACGACCGATGTTCTTCGTGGTCGTGTAGATCGTCGCCGCGGTGCCGATCAGGACTACGATCACCTGGCTCCACACCACACCGGCGGGGGACAGGATGTGCACGTTGTAGAGGTTCGAGTGTGCCGTTCCGAACAGGTTCCAGCCGACCGAGAAGGGGTCCGAGATGGCCGGCACGATGCGCAGCGCGTGGTTCCAGAAGCGCGGCAGCTGCCGTGCCAGGTAGTCGCTGGCCATCAGCGGCAGCAAGCCGTACATGATCGGCATGAACCATGCGAAGAAACCCGAGCGGCTGGGCTTCGTCGCCGTGTCGCTCGAGGGCAGCGAGCCGCCGTCGCCGGCCACCGTCATGCCACCGGAAGCGTCTACCACAGCCGCTGTGGCGGTGCCGCGACGCTGCAGGAGGACCTTGAGCAGCCAGGCCCAGAGCATCACGACGCCGCCGGAGGCAGCAGTGATGAGCAGGTAGTCCACAGGGTTGGGGTAGCCCGGGAAGTGCATCAGGCGGTTCAGGCCATCGTCCACCGTGGTGTAGATGGGGAGCGCGTTGAGCTGCTGGTACAGCACCAGGCCCAGGAGGATGGCCGCGCCCACGGAGACGTCCCAGCGGCGCCGCGCCGGCGCCACGACCGACGTGAGCGGGGGTTGAACGAACAGGCCGATGTTGTCTTCCGGGCAGTTCTTCAAGCACTCGGTGCACAGCCCGCAGAAGGCGTTGGAGGTGGCGCTGCCGGGCCACTCGTACCAGGGGCAGCCGTAGCCGTTCTCGCTGCCGCGGATGCAGTCCTTGGTGGAGCACGACAGGCACACGTCCCGGTTCTTGGTGCGGAAGCCCGTCACCATGCCGGTCGAGCCCACGGTGCCGATCAGCGAGGTGAGCGGACACAAGTACCGGCAGAAGGTGCGACGTTCGGTCGCCAGGAAGGTGAGCAGCGCGAACGTGATGATGCCCAGAACCATGTAGCTGGTGTAGGCGGGAACGCCCGGGCCCGCGATGCCGAAGAACTCCTCGGCCCAGGTCAGCCCCACGAACACGATCGCCGAGGTGACGATGCCGTACTGGCTCAGCTTGCGGGGCCAGCGGGCGCCCAACCCGATCGACCGGGGCCGCCTCGCCCAGGGCGTGAGCCGTTGCACCCACTCGCCGAGACCGCCGAACGGGCAGACCATGCACCAGGCGCGTCCGACCCCGACCATCAGCAGGAACACCACCATGAACCAGATGTACCAGGTGATCACCGTGGAGAAATTCCGCGTGGGCTTCACGGCCCCGACGAGGCCTGTGACGATGACCAGCCAGAAGATGATCTGGTTCGGCAGGATGACATAGAACTGGAACGAGCGGCTCTTGAGCAGCCGCTTCAACCACGGGAACCGCGTCAGCTCGTAGCGGGGATCGGGATCGGTGGCGCCGAAGTGCTCATCGAGCCCCACGCTCACTGGCGCTCGCACGTGTCGCTCTACTACGGCCATGGGCCTCACCGTCCTTAACGAATCGAGTCCTTGCAAAGAAGTCGCCACAGACACGATCACGATAG
>CAYOXR010000225.1:0-5940 GCA_964407955.1 uncultured bacterium
CTGGACGCTGCGGGCATCTCCGTGCACCAGATCTCGGCGGCGTCACTGCTCAGCGGCAACGTGCACTGAGCCTGGCTTCGTTCCGTCCCGGGCGGGTCCCACCGGAACCGGTCGGACCCGCCCGGACGTCGTACGCAACACTCGAAGCGTCCCTGGCCGGCTCGCGTGCGCGGGCTGCGGCGAGCGCAGCGGCTCGCCGAGGTCTGCCGCCGGGGTGCCGCGAGGCGGCGGCTCAGTCGACGTTCAGCCCGGTGCGCCGGACGATGCGCGCGAGCGGTTTCGGCATCCACCAGTTCCAGCTCCCGGCCATGGTCATCACCGCCGGCACGAGAGCCATGCGCACCAGGCTGGCGTCGAGCAGCACGGCCGCGCTCAGGCCGAGGCCGAGCGTGCGCACCAGCAGCACGTGGCTGAGCAGGAACAACGCGAACACGGTGATCATCACCGCGGCCGCACTGGTGATCACGCCGCCTGTGGCCGAGAGCGCCGCGGCGACGGCCTCCCGGTCGCTGGCCCCATGCTCGTGCTGTTCCTGGATGCGCGCGACCAGGAACACCTCGTAGTCCATGCTCAGGCCGAACACGATGGCGAAGATGAACAGTGGCGCGCTGGTGTCGATGTAGCCGAGAACCGGGCCGCCGCCGAACAGGTTGACCAGCACGCCTTGCTGGAACACCAGCGTGATGATGCCGTAGGAGGCGGCCACGGTGAGCGTGTTCATGATGATGGCCTTGATGGGGATCAGCAACGACCGGAACGCCAGCCCCAGCACGATGACGGTCGCCAGATACACCAGCGCGATGGCCCACGGGAAGCTCTTGTACAGCACGGCCGCCCACTCCGACTCCTGCACGAAGGCGCCGCCGACCTTGATGTCGAGTCCGAGTGCCTGGGCCCGCTGCTCGATGGCATGCAGCAGCGCGCCGCCCTCTTCCGGGGTGAGGGGTCCCTTGGGAAACACACGCACCAGAGCGTAGCGGCCGGCCTCACTGATGGTGGCGCGCGCCAGTGGCGCGATCTCGCTGCTCAGGGCGATCTTGGGTGAGGCGTAGTACTGGTAGAGGAACAGCCGAGGCACGTTGGTGACCGCCATGGGGCTGGTGATCGCCTCCACCCGTGCCAGCGTGGTCAGGCTGCGATCGAGCTCCGAGACCTTGTGCACGTTGCCGGGCTGGTAGAAGCCCGGCTGGCCGAAGTCGATCAGCACGTCATAGGAGCTGAGCAGCCCTTCCAGTCCGAGCTGCTCGAGCGAGCGCACGGTCTGGTTGGCCTGCGTCGAGCGTGACAGGCCGCGCGGTCCGGGGTCCGCCACCTGCATCCACAGCGCGGGGAGGCCGGCGGCCACCAGCACCGCCGCCCCGACGAGCGTCCAGGCCGCCGGACGACGCATGATCTCGTTGGCCCTCGCTCGCCAGAAGCTGCGGCTGCGCAGCCCCGGTTCGCGCCTCGTCACCCGCAGCCAGTTCACGCGGTGGCCGAGGAGCGCCAGCGTGGCTGGAAGTGCCGTTACGGACACGGATACGCTGATCAGCAGCACCAGGATGGTGCCGACGCCGATGGAACGTATGAAGGGCAGGGGCGGCACCAGCAGGCCGGTGAGGGCCATGACCACGGTGAGGCCGCTGAAGGCGACCGCCTTGCCGGCCGTCAGCGCCGTGCGCTCGGCCGCCTCCCGGGGATCGAAGGTGTGCCTGAGCTCCTCGCGGAAGCGGTTGACCATGAGCAGCGCGTAGTCGATGCCCGTGGCCAGACCCAGCATGGTGACGACGGTCTGCGTGAACACCGCGAACTCGACGATCTGGCCGAGGCCGTACAGCGCCGCCAGCGACACCGTGATGGACGCCAGCGCCACCAGCAACGGCAGCGCCGAGGCGATGATCGCGCCGAAGGCGATCACCAGGATGAACAGCGAGATCGGCAGGCCGAAGATCTCGGCACGCCGAGCATCGTGCTCACTGACGTGCTCGAGCTCCTGGGCCGTTGCGGGCCCGCCGGCGATGGTGAAGCGCAAGACCTTCTGACCCGTGAGCGCGTCGCGCACCCGGCTGGTGATGGCCTTGGCCTGGCCCAGGTCCTTGGCGCGCATGCTCACCAGCGCTACGGTGAAGCGCTTGTCGGACGACACCAGGTCGAGGTTGGTGACGCTCCGATGGTCGCGCACGGCACTTACCCCGGGGATCGTCTTGATGCGGTCCATGACGTGCGCGAAGGCGGTGTCGAACGCCGGCTGGCCGACGCGCGTGCCGATGCCATGCGCCACCAGGACCACGTTGTAGTCGTCGGGCAGAGCGAAGTGGGCGCGCAGCACGGTGCGCACCGCCTTCGCGACGCTGTGCGGCGCCGTACCGGGTTGAGCCGTCAGGACGTTGCCTACACGCGCGGCGAACGGCAGCGACACGCCCACGACGAGCAGCCAGCCCGCCAGCACCAGGCGGGGGTGACGGCCGGTCAATCGCGCGATACGAGTCAGCATGCCGGATACCGGGCCGTCGGCCCGCTCACACTCCCACGAAGGTCTCGATGGCCTGTCGGGCATCCCCGGACTGGCGCGTGTCGACCTCGCCGGAGATGCGCCCGTCGCGGAGGAACACGATACGGTCGGCGTGCATGGCGGCATTGGGGTCGTGCGTGACCATCACCACGGTCCAGCCCGAGCGCTCCACGCCGCGGCGAATCAGCCTCAGGACCTCGTTGCCGGTGTGCGTGTCGAGGTTGCCTGTCGGCTCGTCGGCCAGCACCACTACCGGCTCGTTGATCAGTGCGCGCGCCAGCGCGACCCGCTGGCGTTCACCGCCGGAGAGCTGCCTGGGCCGGTGCCCGAGCCGGTCCGTGATGCCGAGCTCGTCGGCCAGGCCTGCCAGCCTCTCGGCCGCCGCGCTACCGCGGCCGGCGATCTCGGCGGGCAGGAGCACGTTCTCTCGAGCCGTCAGGTTGGGGATGAGCTCGAAGCTCTGGAACAGGAAGCCCAGCTTGGTACGCCGCAGCGCGGTCAGGCCATCGTCATCCAGCGCGACGGTCGCCTTGCCGGCCACGACGACCTCGCCGGCGTCCGGCGTGTCGAGCAGGCCGAGAAGGTGCAAGAGCGTGCTCTTGCCGCTCCCGCTGGGACCCATCACCGCCACGAACTCGCCGACACGCACCACCAGATCGACGTCGCGGAGCGCCTCGATGGTGAGCTCGCCGAGCCGGTAGCTCTTGCTCAGTCCGGTTGCACGCAGAACGACGCCGCCGTTGGTCATCATCACTCCAGGAACCCCAACGCCCTGGTCGGGGAGAGCTGTGCCGCGCGGCGGGCCGGGAACAGCGAGGCAGCGAAGCCCACCACCGGGGAGGCCGCGAGCGCCAGCGCCACCAGCCGCCAGTCGACGACCGGCTTGAGCAAGTACCCCGTGAGTGCACTGCCGCCCGCCACGATGACGCGAGCCAGGAGCAGTCCGAAGGCGACCCCGAGCAGGGCGCCCACCAAAGTCACCACGATACCCTCTGCAGCGATGAGGCGCCGGACCCCGGCGCGGGTCATCCCCACCGTGCGCAGCACCGCGATCTCGTGGCTGCGGCTGACGAGGTTCATGCCCAGGGCGTTGGCGACGCCGAGTGCCGCCACCAGGACGGCGATCAGCAGCAGGGTATCGGTGGTGACGAAGGTGCGCTGCGTTAGGCGCAGGATATAGCGTCGGTAGTCGGCGTTCAGGGTGATGTCGAGGTGGAGCTGGGGAAAGGCCTTCAGCAGCTCCGTGCGCACGGTCCGGGGGTCGGCGCCGCTCTTGTCGGCGATGACGAACAGGTCGGGCGAGCCGCCGCCGAACAACGCCACGTCGTTGAGGCTGCCGACGACCGCTTCTCCGCCGCCCGTGAAGTCGACGACCACGCCCGCCACCTTGAAGTCCTTGAAGCCATCGATGGTTCGCAGCCGGATGGTGTCGCCCTTGCTGATGCCGAACTTGTCGTGCATGGTGTTCGCCACCAGGACCTCACCGCCGCGCGCCAACGCGTGGTAGCCCTCGAGGTTGTTGCCCTCGCCCTGGATGTACTGGAAGCGCCCGAAGCCGCCGCTGGGGTCGAACCGCTTCGGCTCGACGAGGACGAGAGCGATGGACCGACCGCGGCCGCCGCTCTTCGGCTCGTAGCGCACCACCCGGATGCCCACCCCGCTCGCCACCTTCACCCCGGTCAGTGCCTGGGCCTTGGCCTCGAAGTCGGCCGGGAACCCCACCGGCGACGTCACGAACAGGTCGCCCACCACCGTCGTGTTCACCCAGGATCCGATGGCCTGGTCGATGCCCGCCACCATTGCGCCGACGCCGATGATCAAACCGGTGCCTACCGCCACCGTGCCGATGGCGACCCCGTTTCGTGCCGCGTTGCGCATGGCGAAGTTGCTGCCCAGGCGCCCGGCGGCTCCGAAGGCGCGAACCAGGAGGGGCGTCAGAGCGGCCAGCGCAGGCCGGAGCAGGCTCGGCGTGGCCAGCGCGACGCCGAGAAAGAACAGGGCCATGGCCACGCCGCTCGCCGCCAGCGCCAGGTAGCCGGACCACGGCACCAGACTGAGGCCGGTTCCCAGCGCCAGCAACGCCCAGCCCAGCGCCAGGAAACGCGGTGCCACCAGTGCCTCGACATCGCGGCTGGCGGCCAGGGGCGGCGTGCGCGACGCGTTTCGGGCCGGCAGCAGGCCTGCCGCGAGGGACACGGCGACGCCCACCCCCGAGGCGATGGCGACGCTGCGCACGGGGATCACCAGGGTGCGGAAGTCGAACCCGAGGCTGACCGCGTTCAGGCGCGTGATGACGTAGGCCAGGCCGACGCCCATCACCACGCCGGCCAGGACCCCCAGCAGGCTGAGAGCGGCCGTCTCGTACAGTGCCAGCCGCTGCACGTCGCCGCGCGTCATGCAGATGGTCCGGAGCAGCGCATACTCACGGGTGCGCTCCACCACCGAGGCCATGAAGGTGTTGTAGGCCATGAACCCGCCGAGCGCGAGCAGCGTGACGGCGAGCACCGACAGCCCGGACTGGAGGGTCTCGACGATTCCCGAGGCAACGTTTCCCGAAACGGCCGGATAGGTGACGGCGAGGTCCTGCGAGAGCGGGGCGAGCCGCGCCTCGAGCCGCGTCTTAACGTCCTCGACGGTAACGGAAGGATCGACGATGACCTCGATGTGGGAGGCGCGCCCCTCCAGATGCAGGATGTGACGAAGGTCGTCGATGTTGATGATGCCGACGCGCCCGCCGTTGGTGCTCGCCACGCCGTAGCGGTCGTCCAGCAGGCCTGTGACGTGCAGCGGGACGTCGCCGAAGCTCGTCGCGAAACGGACGGTGTCGCCCACTTTGATGTCGCGTTCCCGGGCGAAGCCCTCGGCGATCGCGACGCCGTTGGAACCCGCCTTGGGCAGCTTGCCCACGGCCATCCGCACCGGCAGGTCGGCGGGTACGCTGGTGTCGCGGCCGCTCAGCTGGAAGCCCGTGTCCACGCCGGGAATGATCGACTTGCGAAAGGCCTGGATGTTGCGCACCGGCTCGGCCCGGGTGTTGAGCACAGGGAGTGCCGCCTTGACGCCTGGCGTGGTGCGAACGGCCGCGAGCACCGGACCGTCCTCGAACACCGAGCGCCCGCTCGCGCCCGGCGTCACCAGCAGACCGGCCTTCCCGGCGGCCGCCTGGAGCGCTCCACGCACGTTGCCCTCGACGTTCGCTCCCACGGACAGCGTGGTCAACACGGCGGCGATACCGATACCCACGCCGAGCACCGTGGCCAGGCTGCGCCAGCGGTGGCGCAGCAGGTTCCGCAGGGCCAAGCGCCGCAACGCCGTCACGATCTTCAGTCTACAGGGCCGGCGTGCCCGCCCGCCGGGCGCGCGCACGGATGTGACGGTCCTAACGCGACGGCACGCGTCGCGGCAGGTCAGTCGGCCACGTGGCTGCCATCCGTGCCGGTCAGCCGACC
>CAYOXR010000226.1:0-4264 GCA_964407955.1 uncultured bacterium
CTGACGCTCAATCTGCGAGATGGCGATATCGAGGGCCTTTTCACGTTCCTTGTCCATAGCGGTGCTCCCTCCGTGGGCACGGGTTCCGGCCGACGCCTTCTGAATACCTTAAATACTAAGGGCAGGGAGCCCTCTTTGACAAGGGCTCCCTGCCCAGGAGCCCTAGGGCCGGCTCCCGGGAACCGCGGCTGCGCTTCTGCGGCGGCAAGTCAGCGGCGGCTCCACATCGAAGCCCGCTACACCACGCGCTTCTTCCGCCGTGGAGGCGACACACCGGCGGACCGTCTCGCCGTGTACGTCGCGATGCTTCCCGGCGGCTACCGACAGGCCGGCGCCTCTGTCGTCGAAGGCGATCGCTGGATGGTCTCCCTCATGGGCCTCGCCGGCGTCCAGGCACCCGGCGATCTGGAGCGCTTCAGGCACTACGCGCGCTCGCTCTGGGCGAGCGACATCTACGACATCGTGTCAAAGGCCGAGCCGCTCGGCGACGCGACCACGGGCGCGTACCCCGCGAACGTGTGGCGGCGCTACGACCGCCTGAGACAGCTTCCCAGCCGCCTGGTGGTCCTGGGGGACGCGCTGTGCACCACAAACCCCCACTACGTCCGCGGGATGAGCATGGCGACCCTGGAAGCCCTCACGCTGGGACGCGTGCTCGACTGGCGCGGGCCCGAAACGGTCGGCGCCGCGTTCTTCCGCGCCACGCGGCCGCTCATCGACGCACAGTGGGACTTCGTCACCACCAATGATCTGCTGCAGCCAGCCATCAAGGGGCCGCGGTCCCCCCGCTGGCGGCTCGTCACCGCTTACCTGCGGCGCGTCCTGCCGGCCACCCACCGCGATCCTGTGGTGGCCAAGGCGTTCATGGACGTCTTCGGAATGCGCGCCTCTCCCATGCGGCTGCTGCGCCCGGACACCCTCGCGCGCACGCTGCTGGGCCGTGCCCACAGGCGACCTGACGGGGGCCGCTCGCCGGCGTCGGGCGTCCGTGCCGGCCCCGACGTATTCGGCGGCTAGGCCGCCAGCACCTGGCGGACCGCCGACAGCACTCGCCGGGCGCTCGGCCGGTAGTGATCCTCGATGGCGCCGAACGGCGGGTAGGGAGCGTCCCAGCCGGCAACGCGAAGCACCGGCGCCTGCAGCGACCAGATGGCGTCCTCAGCGATGCGGGCGGCCACCTCGGCACCGAACCCCCCGATCTTGCGCGCCTCGTACACCACCACCGCCCGCCCGGTCTTCTCCACCGACGCCAGCACCGTGTCCGCGTCGAACGGCACCAGCGTCTCCAGGTCCACGACCTCCAGCTCGACGCCCTCGCGGGCGGCCACCTCGGCGGCCTTCAGGCACACCGCCACCATCCCGCCGTAGGCGATGAGGGTGGCGGCGTCGCCACGGCGCACCACACGCGCCTTGCCCAGATCCAGCGTGTAGTCGCCCGCGGGCACCTCGGCCTTGATCGAGCGGTAGAGCTTGATCGCCTCCAGGAAGAACACCGGGTCGGGGTCCCGAATGGCGGCCAGCAGCAACCCCTTGGCGCGGAACGGATCCGACGGGATCACCACCTTCACCCCCGGCACGTGCGCCAGCACCGCCTCGGGTGAGTCGGCGTGCTGCTCGGGGGTGTGCACGCCCCCGCCGTAGGGTGCACGGATCACCATCGGCACCGTGAACCGGCCGCGCGTCCGGTGCCGGTAGCGCCCAAGGTGGGAAAGGATCTGGTCCAGCGCCGGATAGAGGAAGCCGGCGAACTGGATCTCCGCCACCGGCCGCATGCCCGCCAGCGCCAAGCCGATGCCGTAACCGACGATGCCGGCCTCGGCCAAGGGGGTGTCGAACACGCGAGCCTCGCCGTGCTTGTCACGAAGGCCGTCGCTGGCACGGAACACGCCACCCATCCCGACATCCTCGCCGAACAGCAGGACGCGCCGGTCGGCGGTCAGGGCCACGTCCAGGGCGTCGTTGATGGCCTGCACCATGGTCACGGTCCGGCCGGCCGACGCCTCGCTCCGGGCGGGCCCCTCGACGGCGATATCAACCATGTTCGAGCGCCTCCCAGGCACTACGTGCGTCGTCCGTCATGACCTCGAAGACATGCTCCACGATCTGCCGTGGCCGGGGTTCCGGCGCCGCGTCGGCCTCGCGAACGGCGGCTTCGAACTCGGCTTTCGCCTCGGAGACGAGCGCTTCCTGGCGGGCATCGTCCCACGCGTCCAGGGTGCGCAGGGCGAGCTCGAGCCGCACCACCGGGTCACGGGCCTCCCAGACCTTGCCATCCTCCGCCGAACGGTACCGGGAGGGGTCGTCGCTCGAGGTGTGCGGCCCCATGCGATAGGTGATCGCCTCGATCAGCGTGGGGCCCCCACCGCCTCGTGCCCGCGCCACCGCCTCACGCGTCGCGTGCCAGACGGCCGCCAGGTCGTTGCCGTCGACCACCACGCCCGGGATGCCGTATCCCGCGGCGCGCTCCGCGATGCGGGTGTTCTTCATCTGCTTCTCGGTGGGGACGCTGATCGCCCAGCCGTTGTTCGCCACGACCATCACCACCGGCACGTCGTACACGGCGGCGAAGTTGAGCGCCTCGTGAAAGTCGCCCTCGCTGCTCCCGCCGTCGCCGATGAAGGTCAGCGCGACCCAGTCCTCCTCCTGGTAACGGCCCGCGGCGGCCACGCCCACGGCGTGAAGGAGCTGGGTGGCGATCGGAATATAGAAAGGCAGCACGCGCAGGTCGTCGGGGAACTGCCAACCCGCGGGGTCGGCCCGCCAGTAGAGGATGGCCTGGCTCATGGGCAGGCCGTGGATGATGGCCGCGCCCGTCTCCCGATAGCTCGGAACCAGCCAGTCCGAGGGTCGCAAGGCCAGCACGGCTCCCACCTGCGCCGCCTCCTGGCCGCGATAGGGGGGATAGACGCCGAGCCTGCCCTGCCGCTGCAGCGTCATGGCCCGCTCGTCGAACAGGCGCGCCCTGAACACTGCCCGATACCCCCGGACGAGTTCGTCCGGGGTCAGCGGCAGCGCGTCCGAAACCCCGCCGTCCTCCGCGATGAAGCGTAACGGTTCCATGTCATCTCCCGGTCGTGGCCGTCCGAAAGCGCGGCTCCCGAGCGGGTCTCCAGCTTCCGAGCACGGCCTTGGCGCTAGGCTACCGCACGCACTGCACTATGTTTGGCTCACAGCGCGCACCGGCCCGCGGACAGGTCGCCGAGCGCGCTCAGAACGAGCGTTCGTTCGCCTATACTGCCCCGTGACGCGACGACAGCAGATCCTGGAGACGGCCGGCGACCTGTTCAGGCGGCAGGGATACCACGCGACCAGCATGCGCGAGATCGCGCGCAACGTCCGCCTGCAGGGAAGCAGCCTCTACGCTCACATCCACTCCAAGGAGGAGCTACTGGCCGCGATCGTCGAGGAGGCCGCGGACGCCTTCGTGGCCGCCGCCGGCGGCGTGGATCGAACGCTGCCGCCGCGGGAGCGCTTGCGCCAGCTGGCGCGAGCCCACCTGCAGGTGATGTGCGACGAGCTGCCGCACGCAACGGTGTTCTTCCACGAGTGGTCGCACCTGCCCCAGCCCCTGAGAAGCGAGCTGGTGCAACGGCGCGATGCCTACCAGGCACACTTCTCAGAGGTCGTCCGTGCCGGCGTGGCCGACGGCAGCTTCACGGTGGAGGATCCCGCGCTGGCCACGCTGTTCGTGCTCTCGGCCCTGAACTGGACGTACCAGTGGCTGGACCCGCATGGCCGGCTGGACCTGGATGCCCTCGCCCAACGCTATGCCGACATGCTGCTGCTTGGCCTCGGCGACGCGTCGACGGCGGCACCCTCCGCGAGCGGGCATGGCGGCTGAGCGCGCCGGCGTCGTCGAGGACCCCGCCCGACTGGAAGCCTTCGAGGCCCGCATCGAGCGCGGCGAGAAGATCGAGCCGGGCGACTGGATGCCGGAAGCCTACCGCCGGCAGCTCGTGCGCATCATCAGCCAGCACGCTCACAGCGAGATCGTGGGCATGCTCCCGGAGGGCGCCTGGATCACGCGTGCGCCCAGCCTGCGGCGCAAGCTGATCCTCATCGCCAAGGTGCAGGACGAGGCCGGGCACGGCCAGTACCTCTACCACGCCGCCGAGACCCTCGGGGTCGACAGAGGCGAGCTGATCGCGGCGCTCCTGGAGGGCCGTGCCAAGTACTCCAGCGTGTTCAACTACCCCACGCTCACCTGGGCCGACGTGGGCATGATCGGCTGGCTGGTCGACGGCGCGGCCATCCGCAACCAGCT
>CAYOXR010000227.1:0-8496 GCA_964407955.1 uncultured bacterium
GCCTCGGCCAGGAGCTGCTTGGCCTTCTCGGGGTCGTAGGCGTACGGCTGCTGCGCCGAGTAGCCGATGACCTGCTTCGCGATGGGGGCGGTCAGCTCGGTGCCGTAACCCTTGGCGACGACGTTGACGAAGGTCTGCTTGTCGACGGCGTAGTTGAGCGCCTGCCGCACGAGCTGGTTGTTGAACGGCTTGGCCTGCGTGTTCATCGCCATGAAGCGGACGTAGATGCTCGGCGTGGCCGAGACCCTGAGCTTGGCGTTCGACTTGATGGGGTTCACCAGCTCCGGAGGCAGGTCTTCGATGAACTGCGCTTCACCGCTCTGCAGCATGGCCACGCGCGTGGCGGCGTTGGGCACAAACAGGAAGTCGAGGTTCTCGATCTTGGGCGCGCCGCCCCAGTAGTTCGGGTTGGCCTTCAGCACGATCTTCTGACCGGGCGTCCAGCTCACGAACTCGTACGGTCCGGTGCCGACGGGGTGCTTGTCCACGTCAGCGCCGTACTTCTGGATGGCGGCGGGGCTCACGATGCGGCCCGCCGGGTGGGCGAAGTTGTAGAGCATCGCGCCGAACGGCTCGCTCAGCGTGAACCTGACCTGGTACTCCGAGACCACGTCGATGCTCTTGATGATGTTGTAGAGGCTCTCGCGCACGAAGTGGTTGGCCGGATCCTTGACCCAGTCGAAGTACGTCTTCACAGCCTGGGCGTTGAAGGGGGCGCCGTCCTGAAAGGTCACGCCCTTGCGCAGATCAAACGTGAACACGGTGGCGGCGGCATTCGCCGTCCACGAGGTCGCGAGCTCTGGAACGAGCTTGCCTTCCTTGTTGAAGCCGACCAGCCCTTCGTAAATCGGGCGCTGAATGCTGAAATCGAGGTTTCCGTTCGTGTTGCCGGGGTTCATGGTGATGGCGTTGCCCGACATTGCGATGCTCACCGTGCCGCTCGCCGCGAACGCGACGCCGAGCGACAACACCACCCCGACTGCAACCAACAAGAGCGACTTTCTCATGTCACCTCCGAAATGGGGCTCTTTGCCCGCCACATGCGGGCCGACGGGCGAGGCTTCGCCTGACCGGTAGTCTATCCCCTTTGGGGCGGCGACGGCCGGGCAACCGTGAGCGCTCGTCGTGGACGGCGGTCGTGGTGCCGTACCCTGCTCAGGCCTGGGCGGGCCCGGCCCGGAAAGGCTCGACCTCGCCACCGGACCGCCGCAGGCGTGCGCGAGCCAGCGCGCGCCGTGGGTCGCCTGGCGGCAGGGCGTCGACGGCGGCGCTCCACAGCTCGGGATCGTCGCCCAGGCGGTCGGCGAGATCGAACAGGGCATCGGGGTCGGCAGCCGCCAGCGCGGCCTGGCGCAGCTCCTCCTCGAGGATCCAGCGTTGCTCCTCGACGCCGTACGCCTCGCTGTCCGGCAGCAGGGGCCCCCGCAGCAAGGTGATCGCGTCACGCACGTGACTCTCGAGCAGGTGTCGGCGCGCCTCGATGATGTCGGCGGTGTAGCCGACGGTGAAGCGGTAGGGCGCGTCGCTGACCGGCAACAAGGAGCGCAGCCGCGTCAGCGTGGCGCGCATCCCGCTGGCCGACAGGCCGCTGCCCTCGTCGGGCGCCACGAAGGCGGTTATCTGCTCGCGCGTCATGCCGCCCGGGTTGAGTGCCAGCGCCAGTGCGATCTCGGCCAGACGCGGCGCCAGGCTGACCTCGTTGCCGTCCAGCCGGCACGACACGCGTCCCAGGAACTCCAGCCTCAGCTCCGCCTGGACCGGCACTATCCTGTCCCACACGCGCTGGAACCGCCCGGCGGGGCCGCTCAACACGCGCAGCGCCACCGGGTGCAGGCCCTTGAGGACCTCCGTAACGTCGATCGGCAGACGGTGCCAGCCGTCGGGCTCCACCAGCAGGTAGTGCAGCGCTGCGCTGAGACGTTGTTCGGCGACGAGCTCGCGCGCCATCACCACGTCGAAGAGGTCCTCGCCGGCGTGCGCGTCGCCGGCCACCGCCCGCGCCATGCCTTGCGCGAGCAGTCCGGGAAGCCTGACATCGGAGGACGCCGTGCCGCTCAGCTCGATCGCGGCCTCCGCGACGCGTGCGGCTTCGGCCGTGCTCCCGAACTCGTTCAGACAGCGGACGAGCTGGTAGGCGAAGCGCGTCTTCGTGACCCGTGGGCTGCCCTCGTAGGTCGCCCGCATGAGCTCGAGAGCCGCTTCCGGCCGGCCACTGGCCTGCTCGAACCAGGCGAGCGTGCTCCGGTAGCTCGCCGCCATGTCCGGCAGGCTGCCCTCGATGGACGCCTGGGAGTCCTCGAGCGCGCGCCGCATCCCGGCCAGGTCGCCGGCCAGGATGCGCGCCGCCGCCATCTCGTTGAACAGTCGCAAGCGCCTGGCACCATCCCGAAGGCCGTTCTGATCGAACACCTGGAGCGCGTACTGCGCCCACGACGAGGCCCTCCGATACTCGCCAGCGTGTGCCAGGCGCGCCGCCAACCCGCCCGCGTTGCGTGCGACGTCGTAGGGCGTGCCCGTTTGCTCGGCAAGGTGCACGCTCTCCTTGAGGATCTCGATGGCCCGCCGAGGATCGGGATGCAGGCGGCCGTACTGCCACAGCGTGAGCGGCGTGCGCCTCGATCGTGCGGCCGCCTCCGCCAGCGGAAAGCCCTCGGCCTCCGGCAGCACACCGGCCCTTCGGGCGCGCAGCTCGGGGGCGTCGAAGCCCTCCAGATAGG
This sequence comes from uncultured bacterium, assembly GCA_964407955.1. Classification (GTDB taxonomy): domain Bacteria; phylum Deinococcota; class Deinococci; order Deinococcales; family Trueperaceae; genus JASBRS01. Next base: position 2,718 of record CAYOXR010000227.1, read on the forward strand.
CATCGACCTCGTCCGCCAGCGTCTGCCAGTCGTTGGCCGCCACCGATGCCAACAGCCGCCATTCCAAGGTGCGCTCCCGGGACCGATACGGCTGCGGCAGGCTCGACAGCAACAGGTACAGTCGCGGCAAAGCACCTTCGTCCTGATAGGCGGGGCCGGCGACGCGCAGCAACTCCTCGACCATGTCGGCCGCCCCGCGCACGGCCAGCTCCAACGCCTCCAGCTGCCTGCCCCCCCGCTGCAGCGCCAGTACCGCCAGCGGCACGTCCACCGGCTCGGCCTCGGTCCTGGGCAACATCGGGCCGACAGGTGACGGGATGGACAGCAGCGGAAGGTGCGCCGCCGCACTGGCCATGCCCGACAGCACCGTGAAGCGCCCACCGGACTCTGCGTAGATTCGATCGGCTTGCTCGCGCGGCAACCCGGCGGCGAGCACCAGGTCCGCCTCGCTGCGCGTCACGCGCAGCACCTCCGGATCCATCACCTGACAGCTCTCGAGGCCCTCGAGCGCGGGCGGGAACACGGACTCGAAGGCCAGGGCCACGCGGTAGCCGTACTCCTGCAGGGACAGCAGCTCGCCCGCGAAGGCCGGCGCCACGTCGGCGTTCGACACGACGAGCCAGAGCGGCTGCAGATCGTGCCGGTACTGCCGCAGGAGCTGCAGGTGGGCCCGGTAGTGAAGAGCGTGCGGCAACAGCGACTCGCCGGTCAGTTGGTTCAGGGCACTCGCCAGGGCGTTGCCCTGTCCCACCGGATCGTCGCGGACGCGCTCAGGCAGCGCCAGCCACGCCACCCGCTCGCTATCGCGAAGGGCGTCGATCAGGAACGGCACGCCATAGGACTCCCCGCCGAGCAGCACCAGAGGTCGCTGGCTGCCGACGATGCCCTCGAGCAGGCGTGTCAACCACACGTCATGAGCATACCGGGGCGAGTGCGGACTCCCGCTCGCCCCGGCCTGCACCTCGCGCGCTGCGCCCCTATTCGCTCAGATACGCGGCTTCGGCCGCGCCATCTCCTCTGAGTCCGCCGTTGAACGCGCGAGCGTGCCCGCTCGGTCAGTCGCCCGAAGCGGCCGCGCTCTGCAGCGGCCCCGTGGCGACGTGTGAACGCTCCCCTCCAGCCGGCTCACGGCGCACGGCCGCGACGGCGGAGAGCAGATCGAGCTCTCGCAACATGACCTGATCTCCGAGCATGTCGAAGGACCAGGTTCCCTCAAGACGCTTGAGGGCCTCTTCTCGCGTCATGGCAACCTCCTCATATCGCCGACGAGTCTAGACCTGCGTGCGCTCCAAACCCGCTTCAACGTCGCCCATCGAGGCTGAAGCGGGTTTGAAGCGCCACCCTGCGTACGCTCCCTCATAGGCAGAAGAGGAAGAAAGACCCCGAATAGGGAGGGCACAATGCTCAAGCTCAACAAGATCGTCCGCTCGGCCATCCTCGCGCTCGCGCTCCTCGGCTTCGCCGGAGGCGCTATCGCCATCGTGCACGCCCCGACCTTCACGCTCGCCGACTCCGGCGGCGGCCATATCGACGCTGGCTGAATCTCTCCCGCGGGGGCCCTACCCCGCGCCGCCCACCCCGGCGCCCCGGGAAACACGCCCCCGGGGCGCACGCCTCTTACAGGAAGCGGTCTGACCCGTCATGAAGTACGATGCCCCCGCGCTCCGCTACCCGAGGCTGCAGGATCTCACCTACCAGTTCCAGCCGATCACCTCGGCTGCGGACGGCGTCGCCGAGTGGCACGAGGCGCTGGTGCGCTGGCGCCTGCCCGATGGCACCGTCCGTGGCCCCCTCGACGTGCTGCCCTACTGGCTCAGCCCCACGCGCGCCGACACCTTCACCCGGTTCACGGTGACGCGAGCGGCATCCGTGCTGCTCGAGACACCGGGCTCGCGTCTGAGCATCAACCTCAGCCCGGGCCAGGTCATGCAGCCCTCCGCCATACAGGCGCTGCGCGCCCTCAAGCCGGACCTCCAGAGGCGCCTCGTCGTCGAGCTGACCGAGCAGCGGATCCACAACCTCGACGCCTACTGGCACGGGCTCGAGGCGCTGCGCAACGACTGCTCGCTGGTCCTGCTGGATGACGTCACCTTCGACGATCTGGATGTGCGCTTCCGACACGGCGCGCCGATCGACGGCATCAAGCTCGACCGCAGCCTGCTGCCCGCGCTGCTGGGCGGGGTGTACCACGAGCGAGCCGCGCGGCTGGTCGCCAATGCCCGCGAGCGATTCGACATCGTGGTGGCCGAGGGTGTCGAGGATCCCACGCTGCGGGCGCGACTTCTCAGGCTCGGGGTGACGCACCTCCAGGGCTTCGGCATCGGCAGGCCTGCGCCTGCCATCCCCCTGCCACAGGCACCGTGGCTCCGTCGGCCCGATCACGGGCGCGATCCGATCGAGGCCGGGGCGAACCAGCCGCGCCAGCCCAGCGACGCACGCAACGACTGATCCCTCCCCGACCGAGGCGGCACCGCGATCGAGCCCGCACCGGCCGCACGTCCGGCTTCCGGCAAGGGAGCCGTCGGTGAGGGGCGCGGGTGGGCCCGGTGAACGTTCGGGGAGCCCCGCCGGCGTCTTGGACGCCACATGAACGGCCGCCGAGCAGGGCGTGAGGGCATCCTCGTGCTCATGTCATCGCCCGTTCACGGCGACTCCCTATGCTCGCCATCGAGGAGGCACGCCATGGCACGCGTAGCTCGGCCTGACACCGACACACGCCTGGAACAGCGGCTCCTGCGTCACCTGGAATGCGCGACGGAGGTCCGCGAGAGCGCCCATCTCGCACCCGCCGTCGTTCACCGTTTGACCGAGGTCTTCGGACACGACGAGTCCAGGATCCGAACGTTCCTCGACACGCCCGATTCCACCCTCGCCGGCAGCTCGCCGGCCGACATCGCGCGCGTGCACGGTTTCGACGCGCTCGACAGCCTGGTCGACCAGGTCGAGTACGCGACCCGCATCTGACGTCCGGCAGCCGTTGCGCGCTTGCCGCTACCCGCCCGTTGGGGCGGCAACGACGGCCCATGTGACAACCGGCACGTGCCGGGTTAACCTTGGCGGCGATGGAGCAGGCGCTCACGCTCGCTCAGGTCGTTTTCGCGGCCGGCCTCATCGTCGTCGGCGGCATCGTTGAAGGCTACGGCTACGGCCTCTCGCTCGGCACCAACTGGCCGTACACGGGAAACATCGCCGTCCTCGCCGGTCGCGGCGACCCGGAAGCGTGGCACCGCATCATCGCCACCTTGCTCGGCCTGAACGCGCTGGTGCTGGTCGCGCTTCACCGGGGCGGGCTGCAGTGGACGGGCCTCGGCCTGATCGTGTTCACCGCGCTGCTGGGAATGGCAACGCTGTTCGTCCTCGCCGGCAAGGCGCCGTCCTGGCTACAGGGGCTTCACGGGCTGCTCGCCTACTCCACGCTCTTCACTTACCTGCTGGCGCTCTCGCACGGGACCTCACTCGGTACCTACCTCAAGACCGCGATCCCGCTGCATTCGTTCCTGCTCGTGATCTTCATGGGCGGCGTGGTCACGGGCCAGCGCGGCTTCGCGCGTGCCATAGGCAGCTTCACCGTGCCGCGAACGCTCGCTCAGTGGGTGTGGGTGGTGCACGGCCTGGCCGTGCTGCTCTTCCTGCTCACGCTCGCCTACGAGACCCCGGCCAACAACGTGGCGCTGCTGTTCCTGCTGGCGCAGGTGGGTCTCGGCTTCCTGACATTCCAGGCCGTGAACGCGCGCGCCCGACGCCCCGGCGTGCTCGTGCCCTTCCATCAGCTGCTGTCGGTCGGCATCGCCCTGGCGCTGTTCTATCACCTGCAGGTGCGCGTCCCGTGGCTCGGTTAGTGCCGGCGCGTCGCGGCTGCGGCGAGCGCGACGCCGGTGCCGGGAGGACCCGAGCGATCCCCACCTAGCCGCGGAGGTTACCACCTGAACGCCGCCGTTCGCCTACACTCGGACCAGTACGTGTCCGGTTGCCATCGGACTCCGAGCGAAGGGGGGGAACATGAAGCTTCGCGAAGACGCACTCCAAGTGCTCGAAGCGACCAGCCGCACGTTCTTCATCCCGATCAGCCGGCTCCCGCCGACCCTGCAAGAGGCGGTGAGCGCGGCTTACCTTTGCATGCGCGCCATCGACGAGATCGAGGATCACGCCACGCTCCCCAACGAGACGAAGGCGGCCCTGTTGCGCTCGATCGCCCGGACCTACGAGTCGGCGACGCCCGGAACGGGCGCCGGCGCATTCTGCTCGCTCTTCGAGACCGCGGCGCCCGACCTGCCGGAGGTCACCGTGCGCCTCGGCGAGTGGGGCGCGCTCGCCCCGGAGGGCATCGCCCCCCGCGTCTACGACGCCACCGCAGCCATGGCCACGCGCATGGCCCAGTGGGCGGACAGCGCCTGGTTCGTGCGCACGGAGGCGGACCTCGACCGCTACACCTACGGAGTGGCGGGCGCCGTCGGGCTGCTGCTCTCCGACATCTGGGCCTGGTTCGACGGGACGCGCACCGATCGCTCCCGCGCCGTGGGTTTCGGGCGCGGCCTCCAGGCCGTGAACATCCTTCGCAACCGCGCCGACGACCTGCGTCGCGGCGTGGACTTCTTCCCCGAAGACTGGACGGAGGCGCGCATGTTCGAGTACGCCGGGTACAACCTGCAGCTCGCCGCGGACTACATCCGCGACCTGCCGAGCGGGCCGGTGCGCGAGTTCTGTACACTGCCGCATGCCCTCGCCGAAGCCACCCTGGATGCCCTGGCGAACGGGCAACCGAAGCTGAGCCGGGAACAGGTTCGGCAGCTCGCGAGCCGCAGATGATCACACCGAGCCGCCCACCCCGGAACCACGCGACGACCGTGAGGAGCCAACCATGAGCAAGACACCCATCGAGCTCGGTCTCCGAATGGCCTGGCACATCTGGTCCAATCGCCTCAAGGGCCGCAAGCGCTTCCCTATCGTGACCATGCTGGAGCCCCTGGAGGTCTGCAACCTGGCGTGCAAGGGCTGCGGGCGCATCCACGAGTATCACGACAGCGTCATCAAGAAGAAGCTGATGCTCTCGCCCGACAAGTGCATGGAGGTCGTGGAGGAGGCCGGCGCCCCCGTGGTGTCGATCGCCGGCGGCGAGCCGCTCATTCACCCGCAGATCGACGAGATCGTCAATCGCATCACGGACAGCGGGAAGTTCGTGTTCCTGTGCACGAACGGCCTTCTCATGGAGCGCGGCATGGAGAAGATCAAGCCGTCGAAGCGCTTCGCATGGGTGGTGCATCTCGACGGAATGCGCAATACGCACGACTTCTGGGTCGACCGTCAGGGCACCTGGGAGAAGGCCATGGACGCCGTCAAGCTGGCCTTGCAGCGCGGCTACCGGGTCTGCACCAACACCACCCTGTTCAAAGACAGCAACGTCGAGGATCTCCAGAACCTGTTCCAGACCCTCACCGACATGGACATCGAGGGCATGATGCTGTCGGCCGGTTACCCCTACGCCGCCGCCCCAGATCACAGCATCTTCATGGAGCGCGAGGCGTCCCACCGCACCTTCCGACAGGTGCTCGACCCGCGGCGACGCTTCAACTTCTACAACAACCCGTTGTATCTGTCGTTCCTGCGCGGCGAACGCGACGCTCCCTGCGAGGCGTGGACGAACCCGACCTACACGCCGCTGGGCTGGCGCAAGCCGTGCTACCTGATCGCCGACGAGCACACGCAGTCGATGGACGAGCTGCTGGATCCCGAGCTGTGGGAGAGCTACGGCGTCGGCCGCGACGACCGCTGCGCCACGTGC
>CAYOXR010000228.1:0-2693 GCA_964407955.1 uncultured bacterium
GTCCTCATCCCGTACCTCGAGGCGGAGCGCGAGGGCACGGGACGGCGAGCCGGCACGATCGTCATGGCCACGGTCAAGGGCGACGTCCACGACATCGGCAAGAACATCGTCGGGGTCGTGTTGGCCTGCAACGGCTACGAGGTGATCGACCTGGGCGTGATGGTGCCGGCCGAGCGCATCGTCGAGGCGATTCGCGGCTCCGGGGCGGACGCCGTGGGCCTGTCCGGCCTGATCACCCCGTCGCTCGACGAGATGGTGCACGTGGCGCAGGTCCTGACGCGGGAAGGCCTGCGCCTGCCGCTGCTCATCGGCGGCGCCACCACCTCGCGGGTACACACCGCCGTGAGGATCGCCCCGGGCTACGAGAACGGCCTCACGGTTCACGTCGCGGACGCCTCGCGCGCGGTCTCGGTGACGGCACGCGCGCTCGATGCGCGCCGTGCCGGTGCGCTGCGCAGCGAAGTGGAGACGCAGTACCGGACGCTGAGGCGTCAGCACGCCGAGCGCGGAGCGGGGCGGCGCCTGCTGCCGCTCGAGGCGGCGCGGGCCAACGCCTTGCCGTTCGACGCCGCCCAGGCGGACGTCCGCCAGCCACGGACCCCCGGCCTGAGCGTGTTCCCCGACTACCCGCTGGACGACCTGGTCGAGCTCATCGACTGGGGGCCGTTCTTTCACGCCTGGGAGATGAGAGGCCGTTTCCCCGCCGTGCTCGACGACGCCGAGCAGGGGCCCGAGGCCAGGCGGCTCTTCGCCGATGCCCAGGCGCTGCTGGCGCGCATCGTCGACGAGCGCCTGCTGCGGGCTCGCGCGGTGGTCGGCTTGTGGCCGGCCAACCGCATCGACGACGACATCGTGGTGTTCGAGTCGGAGGCGCGCTCCCGCGTGCGCGCCGTGTTCCACGGCCTCAGGCAGCAGACGCGCAAGCGTGCCGGCCAGCCCAACCTCTGCCTCGCCGACTATCTGGCGCCGCCCCACACGCTCGACTGGATCGGCGGCTTCGTGCTCACCGCCGGCATCGGCGCCGAGGCCCTCGCCAGAGCGTTCGAAGGCGCTCATGACGACTATCAGGCCATCCTCGTGAAGGCGATCGCCGACCGCCTCGCCGAGGCGTTCGCGGAGCGCCTGCACCAACGGGTTCGCCGCGAGCTGTGGGGCTACGCACCCGACGAGCCGCTCACACCGTCGGCGCTGTTGGAGGGACGCTACCGTGGCATCCGCCCGGCCGCCGGCTACCCGGCCCAGCCCGACCACAGCGAGAAGCGCACGCTGTTCACGTTGCTCGCCGCCGAGGACAACGCCGGCGTCCATCTCACCGAGTCCATGGCGATGCAGCCCGCGGCCGCGGTCGCCGGGCTCTACCTGGCCCATCCGGCGGCGCGCTACTTCGACGTCGGCAAGCTGACGCGGGAGCAGCTCGAGGACTACGCTCGTCGCAAGGGGATCGCGGTCGAGGAGGCGATGCGCTGGTTGAGGCCGTCGTTGGCCCTCGAGCAGAGCGCGCGCACCTGAGGCGCGGCGCGCTCAGCGTACCAGCAGTGCGGCGCCACCGAGGTTCAGCCAGGCAGCCACCACCGCGCCGTGGAGCAGCACGCCCGGCCAGAGCGAGCCGCTCCGCTCGTAGAGCGCCGTGGCGGCCACGCCCAGCAGGGCCGCTTCGAGCAGAAAGGCGAACGAGTCGAACACGCCGCGAGCGGCCGGCCGCGCCAGCGCCGCCGCCAGCGGATGTGCCGCCACGTAGACGGCGAGCGAGCCGGCCCACCAGCGCGCCCGCCGCCTCACGCTCAGGCCGGAACGCCGCGGATGCGGCAGCAGCAGGCCCCGGAACACGCACTCCTCCAGCAAGCCGGGCGCCAGGAACGGCAACGCGACCGTCCGCCACGTCGCTGCGTGCGCGCCGGGCGGAACGTCGATCAGTCCGCCCGCCAGAGCCAATACCGCCGCCGTCGGCACGAACGGCGCGGCCAAGAGGGTGACGTCGACCCAGGCGCGCGCGTCGGGCCAGGTACCCAGCCCGACCGCCAACCCGCTCAAGCGCACCTGCAGGGCCCGCGGGGATCGGTTCGTCGCAGCCGCCCGGCGTTTACGTCCCGCCGCCGGCCTCAAGGCCGGCGGATGCGTGCCGCGCCAACCGCCTCGGCGTCGAGCACGCCTTCGAGGTAGCTTCGCGGGCCGACGCGGATGGGCATGAAGTAGACGTCCAGCGCGCGCTCGCGGGCGAGGGTCAAGGCGCGCCGGGCCAGCTCACGACTCCATGCCAGGGTCGGCTCGAACCCGCGCGGGTAGACCACACCGTTGCGCGTCTGCCAGTAGCGCGCCGAGCGCTCCCCCACCACGCTGGTGAACCCCCAGAAGACCGGCACGTCCGCCATGAGGTCGGCGACGACCTCGAGCAGGCGCAGGTCGAAGAACGGCTGCGTGAACAGCCCGTCGGCGCCGGCCTCCAGCTTCCGCAAAGCGTAGTCCCGCTCGCGCCGCAGCCCTTGACGGTAGGGGTCCAGCGCGGCGTACACGCGCACGCTCGGCAGCTCCCGCTTGAGCTTGCGGATCACCTCCACGGGGCTGGATCCGTAGACCGGGCGGCTCATGTCGCTGGGCGGATCGCCGGCGATCACCAGCACTTCGTCGAGGCCGTGCCGCTCGATCCACGGTCGCGCCACCAGCGGGCGCCCCAGGTCGACATCCATCGCGCGCAG
>CAYOXR010000229.1:0-4871 GCA_964407955.1 uncultured bacterium
GTAGGTGGTCTCGTCCACGATCGTCATGGGGATCATGGTGCGTGCGTCGGCACCCAGGCCGATGCGCACGACGCTCCCCGGCTTGGTCTGAGCCAGGCCGACGGAGACGAGCGAGGTCAATGCCAGAACGATGACGGCGAGCGCCGCTCGCCGGACCGTCCGGGCCGTGTTGTTGCCGTTGCTTGAGCCGAACATGCCTGCCGCACCCCGTTTCCCGTGGCGAACCACGTGCCTTCCCGAATCGATGGCGGGTCGTCGAAGCCTCACGTTGCGATGGTCTGCTGCTCGATGTCCCTGGGCGTATGCGTCACGATCTCGGGCTCGCTGCCGACGATCACCGTGTCATCGATCCGGAAGCCCCCCAGCCCGTGGATGTAGATGCCGGGCTCGATGGTGTAGACCTCCCCCTCCAGCAACGGGCGGTGGTTGAATGCCATGTCCTCCGGGAACTCGTGCCCCGCCAGCCCGATGCCGTGACCGGTACGGTGGAAGGTCTGCTCTCCATAGCCTTCGGCTTCGATGACCGATTGGGCCGCGGCGTCGATCGCCGAGACCGGCTCGCCCGCGCGACAGCGGTCGACCCCCGCCGCCTGGGCACGCCGGATGCACTCGAACGCGCTGCGCTGGTCGTCGTTCGGCTTGCCCAGGAACCAGGTGCGCTCGTTCTCGACGTTGTAGCCGGCCAGCGTGACCACGATGATGTTCACGATGCCGTGGCCGGCCTCGAAGGTGCTGTCCGAACCGGCCGGAGTGCCGTGGGGCGACGCCGAGGACGGACCGGCGAGACTGACGCACCGCGCGGCCAGGCTCATGCCGGGGAAGCGCTTGGCCCCCTCGAGGCGCATCTGGCGCACCGCCTCGAAGTCGACGTCGGCGACCAGCCGGCCCGGCTTCACCAGGCTCTTGTACACCTCCTGGCCGTAGTCGGTGAGTCCGGCCGCGGCCCTCATGAACTCCAGCTCCTCGGCGTCCTTGACGGTGCGCAGCATGCGCATCAACGTCGGCTCCGCGGTGAACTGCATGCCAGGCAGGCTCAGGCTCACGGACGCCAGGCGGCCGACCGGACCATCGACCGCGACGCTGGCATTGCGGAGACCGTGCCGCTCGAACGAGTCAGCGATGAGCGCGGTCCACTCGACACGCGTCCAGGGCCGGCGCCCGGTCGACGGACGCTCGGCGTAGTGCACGATGTCGTCGATGTAGACGCTTCCCCGTTCCCGGGCGAGTCGCACGTGGTTCGTGGACAGCTCATGCAGCACCATGAACGGCGTCCCGTCGGCGGGAACCACGACCGCGACCGGTCGTTCCCACGGAGCCACATCGAGGTGCCAACCGGAGAGGTACTCGACGTTCTCTGGCTGGAGCACAGCCAGGGCCTGGTAGTCACGTTCGCGAAGCCAGGCGCTAACCCTGGCCCAACGGGCTTCAACGGCACGACGGCTGACAAACTCACGCATCGACAGGGCCTCCTCGGGATTCGTCGCAACGCAAGCTTATAACGCTCGTCCGAATTTGCGGGTTGAAGCGACTGTGTCCCCTGCCGACCGCGGCCGCCTCGCCGGGCCGCCAGCCGGCTCCCGCTCAGGCGCCGCGCCGCCGCACGAAGGCGGCCCCCCAGGAGATGCGGCCGCCACCCTGAACGAGCGAGCTCGCATAGATGCGGGCGGCCACGCGAACGACGAGGATGATGGCCGCGACCATCACCAGCACGCCGACGCCGACCTGCCACCAGGGCACGAGCCCGATCGCCATGCGCGCGGGCATGAGCACCGGCGTGAAGGGCGGCAGCAAGGACAGCAGCACGGTCCACCACGTATCCGGACGGAAGGTCACGGCGTAGACCAGCCCAAGCGCCGCGATCAACACCACCTGGAGCGGCGCGGTGGCGGAGCCGACTTCCTCCGACCGGCTCACCAGCGCGCCGGCGGCGGCGGACGCAGCGGCGTACAGCGCATAGCCCAGCACGAACCAGATCAAGATGCTTGGCAGCACGCGGGCCACGGTTCCGGGAATCTCGACCCCCTTGACCAGGGTGTTCGCCAGCAGCCCGGCAGCCACCGCGATGGCCATCTGCCCCAGGCCGGCCGCGCCTATCCCAAGCACCTTCCCGGCCATGAGCTGCGACGGCCGCACGGTCGCCAGCAGCACCTCCGCTGTCCGCGACGTCTTTTCCTGCGCCACGCCGATGGCGACCGAGGCGGAGTACGCAAGGATGCTGTAGACGAGCAGGTAGCCCGCCACCAGGGCGGCGATGACGCGCGCGGTGTTGGTCCTGGGCACAGGCTGCAGGCTCCTCACGGTCACCGCGACGGGCGCCAAAGCGCTTCGTGTCACCGCCTCGGGCACCCCGGCCGCCGCCAGGACCTGACGCTCGTGCGCCTGACTCGCCACCGCCTGGACGAGGCCCTGAACGGCTGGAGCGACGGACCGCTTGACCGTGATGCTGGCGGCGTCACCGGTCAGCTCGACCGCGGCCGCGACCGTGCCTGCCGACACGGCCACCCGGGCTTCGGCGTCGCCGGCCAGATGGACCAGGCGCAGGTTCACGCGCGCAGCCGCGGCACCACGGCTCAGCTCGGGCTCAAGCGCCTGCGCCTCGGCCCCGACCAGGGCCACCGCGACGGGGCCGGTCCGCTGCATCACCAGTGGCGGCACGATGATCAAGGCTGCCAGCAGCACCGCGGTCAGAATGGTCATGATCCACATCGGCCGGCTGCGGAGCCGCTCGACGATCTCGCGCCCGGCCACCAGTGCCATCGTCCTGAAGCCGCTCATGGGCTCACCAGCCCCCGGTACACGTCGGCAAGCGTGCCTTCCTCGATCGCGAAGGTCTCCACCGGGCCCGCCGTGAGGGCCTCTCGGAGCACGACCTGGGCGTCCACCCCCGCATCCAGCGCCAGCACCGCGCCGCGCGCGTCTTCCTCGACCACGCTCACGCCGGCCGCCGTCGGTATCCAACGCGCCCCGCCGCCGACCTTCACCCGCAACCGCCTGGGCGTCCGCGCTTGCAGCTCCGCCAGGGTCCCGGAGGCCAGCACGCGCCCGCGCTCCAGGATGACCACGCGGTCGCACAGGCGCTCGACGATCTCCAGCTGATGACTTGAGAAGAACACCGCGCTCGGCCGGCGGGCCTCGTCCCGAAGCACGGCCGACAGCGTGTCCACCGCCGACGGGTCGAGCCCCGCGAAGGCTTCGTCCAGCACCAACAGCTCGGGCTGGTGCACCAGCGCCACCGCCAGCTGGACACGCTGCTGATTGCCGTGCGACAGCGCCACCAGCTTGTCACCCTCGCGCCCCTCCAACCCGAGGCGGCGCAGCAGGTCTCTCGCAGCACGTAGGGCCCAGCTCCGGTCCATCCCGTGCAACCTGCCGAAGTAGGCCACCTGCTCCAGGACCCCCATCTGGAGGTACAGACCGCGTTCCTCCGGCATGTACCCGAATCGAAGCCGGTCGGGGTCCGTCACACGGCGCTGGCGCCAACGGATCTGCCCGTCGTCGGGCCGCAGGATGCCCATCACTGCACGCATCGTCGTCGTCTTGCCGGCGCCGTTGCGTCCCACCAATCCGACGATCTCCCCGGCGCCCACCATCAGGTCGAGGTCGTCCACGGCCCGCGTCGCGCCGAAGCTGTGCGTCAATCCGGTGATCTCGAGCCCTGCGGATGGCACGCTGCACCTGCCCTCCGGCGCCGTCCCCGCCGTCGACGCAGCAGGTATGACCCCTGGCTACTCCGCTAGCACGATTATCGTCACACCCGTCAGGGTCGAACGTCCCGCCGATGCGAGCGGCGGCCGCATGCCGGCCATTCCGGTGCGTCCGACGCACCCGGCGACAACAGCGAGGCACCCAACACGCACGCCGCGCAAACGCCGAGGTCGCGCCGCCTACTCGACGATCAGCTTTCCGTACATGCCGTCCCGAGCGTGGCCGGGCACCTGGCACAGGTAGTAGTAGGTGCCGCGGACGGCGGCGCGGAACCGGACCGCGGCGGCGGCGTAGCGAGCGGACCGAAGGTCGTCAGCCGAGCGGGCAACGAGCGGCGGGATGCCGGGACCCATGCCGCCCATCATGAGCATCGGCATCACCGTGTAGGGCGGCGGCAGCCGCGTGATGACGACACCGTGGGGCATGTCCGCGCCGTAGTCCATGTTCACGAGCCTGAGGGTCACGAGCGCACCGCGCGGCACCTTCACGGTGGGGTCGACCAGCCCGGCGATCTCGAAGGTGGTATCCGGCTCTCCCGGCTGCACCGCGATGACGTCGAGGGTTACGTTCGCACCGGTGAACGATACGGTGTTGCTGGCCACGTCCACGCTCGCCCCGGCAGCGCCCGCCTCGATCGTGGCCTGGGCGCCGGACCAGTCCAGAACCTGCGACCCTCGCACGCCCACGCCGATTCCCATCATGCCGGGGCCGTAGGCGCCGGGTCCGTAGCCGTTGCCGTAGCCGCCCATACCGCGTTGCGCGAGGGCGAGGTTGACGACCAGGGCGGCGGCGAGCAGCGCGCCGGCGAGGATGCCGAAGCGGCCGCGGCGGCTCACGCGAGATCCTGCTTGCGACGATCGAACTCCTCGGCGTCGATCTCGCCGCGGGCATAGCGCTCGCGGAGGATCTGCATCGCCCGGTCTTCGCCCTTGGGCAGTGCATCGGAACCCGGTGCCAGGTGCTCGCTGCGACCCAGACCGAGGGCGCGCCCCAGGTAGACGATGCCGAGGACGAGAAGCACCACGAAGAGCAGCGGCCCGATCCAGCCGAAGCCGCCCCAACCTCCCATGCCGTAGCCGAATCCCATCATGCCGCGTTCTCCTTCACCCGATCGGTGTCGGCTCCGCGCGCCCCACGAGCGCATGGAACCGTTGCCGTTATCCTCC
>CAYOXR010000230.1:0-2069 GCA_964407955.1 uncultured bacterium
CCGACCTCTATATCGCGCTGGGCGTGTCCGGCGCGGTACAGCACCTGGCGGGCATGAACCACTCCAAGGTCATCGTGGCGGTCAACAAGGATCGCGAGGCTCCCATCTTCAGGGTATGTGACTACGGCATCGTCGGGGACGTCAATGAGGTGGTGCCGCCGTTCACCGACGCGGTGAAGGAGCAGCGGGGCTAGGATGGCGGGCGAAGGCCGCAAATACGTAATCACATGCTGAGCGTCCGGGCGACCCATCTCCGGAGGGTGGCGGGTTTGGTCGCGCGGCGCGATGAGGGCTCTCATTCACTCTTTGTCGTAGGCGTTTGCCGCCGTCGGCCTGCTTTGAGCTTGGCACTCACTCTGACGGCAGAACTGACGGCAGACAGGTGAGGACGGGGTACCACGCACCGTGAAGTGCCGAGAGAGCGGTCGCGTCAGGGAGGGACAATTCGGGAAGGCCATGTACCGGACGACATTCTTAAGCTGCGATGGCATTCAGAAGGTGAGGGGTTCGAATCCCCTCAGCGCCACCAGAGACAGGCCGTCGGGAACGGCGAAAAGAAGAAGCGGCTTCGGAGATCCGAAGCCGCCGCTCTTCGTGTGGCGTCGTTCCACCGTTCCGTCAACTCCCCCGGCACGGCCCGATTCCGGTCAATCTCAACCAACCACGGCTCGAGGGCCAAGTGCCGCCGATTCCCCCGTGTCCGGAGACGCCGTAGCGTAGGCCTTGGGGGACATCTACTTTCCCGCACTTCTGGACGGTAGCGTGGACCTGCTCGGGTACGTTTGGCGCACTCGGAAGGTTGCGTGCTGTAGGTTCTGTGAATTGTGGGGTTCGGTCCGGACTCAAAGGGAGTGTGCCAGCGTCCTCCAAGCATGGGAAGCGCCAACAAACCCAGTTGGAGGCGGACGATGGATCTCGATCACTCTCGCGACCTCTGGAGAAGCGGCGCGTGAAGCGCTGCTCAGCGACCCGGACTTCCTGCGCGAGCTGGTGGAGGTGGCGCTGCAGCGCTTCCTCGACGCCGGGATGACCGAGCACCTGCAGGCCGCGCCGCACCAGCGCAGCAGCGCCCGGCAGGGCTACCGCAACGGCTGCCGGCGCCGGCAGCTGAAGCCCCGGGTGGGCACGCTGGAGCTGGCGGTGCCCGTCGATCGCGAGGGCACCGCACCGTTCGCACCGAGCTGTTCGAGCGCTACCAGAGAAGCGAGAAGGCCTTGGTGAGCGCCTTGATGCAGATGTACCTCGAGGGCGCGTCGACCCGGAAGTTGCGCGACGTCACCGACGCGCTGTGCGGCACCAGCTTGTCGCGCTCCGCCGTCAGCAGCCTGGTGATCACCCTGGACGCCGACCTCGCCGCGTCGCGCGAACGCCCTCTCGGGGAGGTGGCCTACCCGTTCGTGCTGGTCGACGCCAGCTACCAGCACGTGCGCGGCGTGCGGCTGGTGGTGAGCGACGATCACGCCGGCCTGCGCTCAGCGATTCAAGGCAACTTCCCGGGTGTTGCGTGGCAGCGCTGCGAGGTGCCGTTCCAACGCAATCTCGCCGCTCGCGTGGCGAAAAAGCACCGCGCTTCCCTGATGGCGGACGCGCGAGCCATGTTCCAGGCGCGAACCGCCGACATGGCCGCACGCTCGCGTTCCAGGTGGCCGAGCGCTGGAGGGTCTCCCATCCCAAGGTGGCGGAGCTCCTCGAGGACGGCATCGACGCCTGCCACAACGTCTACGTCCTGCCGCCACACCACCGCTCGCGCCTGAGGACCACGAACGCGCTGGAGCGGCCGCATCAGGAGATCAAGGGCCGCACAAGAGTGATTCGGATCTTGCCGAACCGCGAGAGCTGCCTCAGGATGATGACCAGCCTGTGCATGGAACACCGCGAGGAGTTGCTGGCGGGCCGGTGCTACCTCGACACCGCCGCCCTCGACGACACCCCTCAGCCCGAACAGGAGGTCCTTGCAGCCTGACGAGACGACAGGCTCTTGGAGGAAGTCGCACACACTTCAGGACTTGACCAACGGAGCTTGGTCCGAAGGGATCGTTGCAGCGGTGGCGAGAGCGCCGAGGTTCGCG
>CAYOXR010000231.1:0-2931 GCA_964407955.1 uncultured bacterium
AAGATCGCTCGCAAGTCCGAGGGTGTGTCCATCACCCGTGACGTCTCGGGCGAAGGCGTGCAGCAGGCGCTTCTCAAGATCATCGAGGGTACGGTGACGCACGTTCCGCCCCAGGGCGGCCGCAAGCATCCGCACCAGGAACTGATCGCGGTCGATACCGCCAACATCCTGTTCATCGTTGGCGGCGCCTTCGAAGGGCTCGAGGACATCCTGCGGCGGCGCGTGAGCGTGTCCAGGGTGGGTTTCCAGGGCGATCCTGCCGTGCTGGGCGCTCCCGATCCGGTTGCCAGTGCCGAGGTGCTGCCCGAGGACCTCATGGCGTTCGGACTGATCCCCGAACTGATCGGCCGCCTGACGGTCAGCGTGCGCCTTCACGACCTGAGCCTGGAAGCGCTCGTGGACGTGCTGACGAAGCCCCGCAACGCTCTCGTCAAGCAGTATCGGGAGCTGTTCGCGCTCGAGGGCGTAGACCTGCAGTTCAGCGAAGCGGCGCTGTTCGCGGTGGCGAGGCGGGCCCGTGAGCGGCGTACCGGTGCGCGCGCGCTGCGCTCGGTCCTGGAACGCTGCCTCACCGACCTGATGTTCGAGATCCCCGGAACGGGCGTGACGCGCCTGACCATCGAAGAACGCGACCTGGACGACCCCCGGCAGGCGCTGGGCCGCGCCGAGCGGCGCAAGACCGCTTGAGGCTCAGGCCGCGAGCCGCCGGCAGCGTGCGACCGCCTCGACGAACACCTCCGCGGCCCGCGTGGCGTCGTCGACACTGACGGTGTGGGCGAAGCTGAAGCGGATGCTGGCCCTGGCGCGCTCCCGGTCCAGCCCCATCGCCAGCAACACGTGGCTGGGCTCCACGCTCCCCGCCGAGCACGCCGAGCCGGCGCTCGCTTGAACGCCGAGGTCGTCCAGCACCAGCAGTAGCGTCTCGCCGTCGACCCCCGCCACCCGCAGGTTGCTGTGCTTCACGCTGCGCGGGCCGCCGGCCCCGTTGCGCTCCACGCCGGGCACGCTCAGCGCCCGCGCTTCGAAGCCGTCGCGCGCATCGCGGATGCGGCGGCGGCGGACGGGCAGCTCACGGGCGGCGAGCTCCGCGGCCGCGCCCATGCCGACGATGGCCGGCACAGGGTGCGTGCCCGGGCGCAGGCCTCGTTCCTGCGCCCCACCCAGGAGCAGCGGCCCGAGGGCCACGCCCTCGGCCACGCACAGCGCGCCAACCCCCTTGGGGCCGTGGACCTTGTGACCGGATACGGCCAGCAGGTCGACGCCCCAGTTGCGCACGTCCACCGCCTCCACGCCCAGCGCCTGCACGGCGTCGCAAAACACCAGTGCGCCCCGCCGGTGCGCCACGTCGGCCACCTCAGCCACGTCGGTGAGGGCGCCGGTCTCGTTGTTGACCGCCATGAGCGCCACCAGCGCCGTTTCCGGCAACGTGTCGAGCGTCCGCTCCAGCGCTTTCGGAGTGATGATCCCATGCTCGTCTGGTGGCACGTAGGCCACCGGCGTCCCGCGCCGTTCGAGCGCGCCCGCCGCGCCCAGCACGGCGGCGTGCTCCAGGCGGCTGGTGACGAGGCCGCCGGGGCGTTCGGCCAGCACCCCGAGGATGGCCTGGTTGTCCGCCTCGGTGGCTCCGGAGGTGAAGTGGACCTGCCGGGGCTCGGCGCCGATGGCGCCGGCCACCTGCTCGCGCGCCCGTTCGACCAGCCGGCGGGCCGCCTGACCGGCACGGTGCACGCTGGCAGGGTTGCCGAAGGTGGTCTCCAACGCCGGCCGCATCGCTTCCAGCACGGCCGGGTCCAGCGGTGTGGTGGCTGCGTGATCCAGGTAGATATCGGCCGGGCTCATGCCGGCTTCAGCTCACCCCGCCGAGCGCCTCGGCTTCCGGGATGGGCTCGAGGTTGAGCATGCGACGCTGTGCCACCAGGTCGCCCAGCGAGATCGAGCCGAGGACCTGCCGCACCGCCAGGTCGACGCGACGCCACAGGACCTCGGTCGAGCAGTGCCCCACGCGCAGGCAGTTCGCCTCGTCATCGATGCAGGTGACCGGCGCCACGCTGCCCTCGAGCAGCTCGACGACCTCGAGCGCAGGCACCTCGCCGAGCGGTCTCGCCACCCGGTAGCCGCCGCGCGCACCACGCACCGACTCGACGATGCCGGCCCGCCGCAGCACCGCGAAGATCTGCTCGAGGTACTGGTGACTCAGATTCTGGCGCTCGGCCACGGTCTTCAGACTGGTGGGTTCATCCCCACCGAGCGCCACCTCTACCAGCGCCCGCATGCCGTATTGCGCCTTCGTCGAGATCCACATGCTTGTCCCCTAGGTGAGACCTCGGAATCATTCCGAGGAAATCACACTCGAGTATAGCCGTGGGCGCCGACGAGCGTCAACGAAATCCGCTGCGAGCGGGCTCCGCGACGAGCCCGTGCCCGCCAGGCTAGGGCGCGACGGAGCCCCGAAGGTACTGCAGCGGGTCGACGGCGCGCCCGTCGAAGCGGAGCTCGAAGTGCACGTGCGGTCCCGTAGAGGCGCCCGTCGAGCCGGCATAGCCCAGCACGTCACCCTGCCTGACCTGCTCGCCCAGCGTCACGGCGATGCGGCTCATGTGTGCGTAGCGCGTCTGCGAACCGTCACCATGGTCCAGGAAGACCACGTTGCCGTAGGTTCCGTCCCAGCGTGCCAGCACTACTGTGCCGTCCCTCGCGGCGTGAACCGGTGTCCCCATGGGCACCGCCAGGTCGACGCCGGCATGAAAGTGATTGCCGTTGACCGAGAGCGTCCGCCAGCCGAACCCTGAGCTCACCCGCCCGTGCACCGGGGCGATGAAGGTATCGACCGACAGCCGCACGCGCGGGAGCCGGCTCACCGCAGCTTGGAGGGCGCCGGTCTGCATCGCCGCCAGCCTGGCGCGCGGGTCGATGATCGCCGCCGCGACGCCG
>CAYOXR010000232.1:0-2259 GCA_964407955.1 uncultured bacterium
CCAGCCCGAGCGCCTTGCCGAGCTGCCCGATCAGCGTCGGTGCCAGGCTGGCGGCCAGCACCAGTATCCAGCCGCGAAGGCTCGGCCAGGCCAGCGTCAGGACGTCGCGTGCGCCGGGCAGGGCCACCGCGCCCAGCAGCAGGGCCGTACACAACGCCAGCGAGGCCCACACCCAGGGGTTGCGGGTGACCTCGTTGCGCCACGGGCCGCTGCCGGGCTCGCGCATGTCGAAGACGTGCCACAGCTGGGCGAACGCGAGCGTCAGGAACGACACCGTCACGGCCTCGGTACGCGGGAACGTCAGCGGCCCGAGTGCCAGCGCGAAGGCGCCGAGCACCGCCAGGGTGATGAGCGTGGCATACCCGCTCAGTGTCCACCAGTGGCGACGCGCCAGCACCGGCTCGCGCGGGTCCCGGGGCCGGCGTTGCAGCACCCCCGGCGCGCCCTCGCCGGCGCCCAGCGCGAGCGCCGGAAACACGTCCGTGACGAGGTTCAGGAAGAGGATCTGCAGCGGCAGCAGGGGCAGTGGCGCCCCCCACGCCGAAGCCAGGCCGATCACCAGGATCTCGGACAGGTTGCACGACAGCAGGTAGACCACGAACGTTCGGATGTCGTCGAAGATGATGCGTCCCTGCCGCACAGCCTCCACGATGGTGCCGAAGGCGTCGTCCTTGAGCACCATGTCGGCCGCCTCGCGCGCCACCTCGGTGCCGCGCAGGCCCATCGCCACCCCGATGTCGGCACGCTTCAGGGCCGGTGCGTCGTTGACGCCGTCGCCCGTCATGGCCACGATGGCGCCGCTCTCCTGGTAGCTCCGGATCAGGGCCAGCTTCTGCTCCGGGCTCACGCGCGCCAGCACATCGGCCTCGAACAGTCGGGCACGCGCCGCCGCGTCGCCATGGAGCAGCGCGGCCACGTCGCGGCCGGCGACCACGCGCGGCTCGCCTTCGGAAAGGCCCACCGAGCGCGCCACGCTGAGCGCCGTCACGGGCTGATCGCCGGTCACCATGACCACGCGCACGCCGGCGCTCCGGCAGCCGTCGATGGCGGCCTTCACGTCGCGCCGCGGCGGGTCGCGCAGCGCCACCAGTGCCAGCAACGTGAGGTCGCGGTACGGCTCGCCCTGCAGGTCGTCCAGCCGCTTGCCCGCCAGCGCCAGCACCCGCAGGCCGCCGGCGGCCAGCTCGTGGTTGCGCTGCAGCCAGGTGGCGCGTGCCTCGTCGTCCAGCTCGCGGGTGCCCGCCTCGCCGGCCACGCGCGTGCAGGCGTCGATCACGCTCTCGGGCGCGCCCTTGACGGCCACGCGGTAGCTCGGCGGGCCTTCGCCCGGACGGCGGTGCACGGTGGCCATCATCTTGACGTCGGGATCGAAGGCCTCCTCCCGAACCTCGGGCTGTTCCTCCAGGAGCGCCTCGCGCGTGACGCCGCCGCGGCTGGCCGCCTCGAGCAGGGCTACCTCCAGGGGGTCGCCCACCCCGCGCCCGAGGGCTTCGCCGAGCGAGGCGTTGTTGCACAGCACCGCCACCTCGAGGGCCTCGCGCAGCTCGGGCCGGGCGAGCGCTCGCGCGTCCGCGTCTGCGTCCGCTGCGACGCGGATGCGACCGCGCTCGAGCCACAGCTCCTCGACCGCCAGGCGGTTCTCGGTCAGGGTGCCGGTCTTGTCGGTGAAGATCACGCTGGTGGCGCCGAGCGTCTCGACCGCCGACAGACGGTTGACGAGCGCGTTTCGCTCGGCCATCCTGCGCATGCCGCGCGCCAGCGTGATGGTCGCGATGATGGGCAGGCCCTCCGGCACCGTCGCGACCGCCAGCGAGATGGCGGTCTCCAGGATGAGCGGCAACGACTTGCCGGCCGTGAGACCGGTGGCGGCGACCAAGGCGGCCACCGCGAGCGTCACCCAGACCAGCCGTTGCCCGAGACGGTTGAGGCGCTCTTCGAGTGGCGTCGTCTGATCCTCGGCGCTCGACACCAGCTCGGAGATGCGGCCGAGCTCGGTGTCCATGCCGGTGGCGACCACGACCCCCTCGCCGGAGCCGCGCGTGATGGAGGTGCCCTTGAACAGCATGCAGCGGCGCTCGGCCAGAGGTGCGTCCTCGGACACGGGCGGTGCCGTCTTCGTCACGGGCAGCGACTCGCCCGTCAGCGCCGACTCGTTCGCCTGCAGCTTCGAGGCGGCGCTCAGACGCACGTCGGCGGTGATGACGTCGCCGCCCTCGACGACCAGCACGTCACCCGGGACCAGCGCCTCGGCCTCCACCG
>CAYOXR010000233.1:0-3606 GCA_964407955.1 uncultured bacterium
GAGCGCGTCGAGCAGGCGCTGGCCCAGCTCGGCGGCGGGGCCTGAGGCGCGCCGTGGTGGTTCTGGACGACCACCTCGACCTCGCCGACGTCGCCCGCGTGGCGCGCCAAGGGCTACCGGTCGAGCTGTCCGAGGCGGCCAGGCTGCGCATGCAACGCAACCGCGACTACGTGGAACGCCTGGTGGCCGAGCAGCGTACGGTCTACGGCGTCACCACGGGCTTCGGGCGCTTCGCCACCACGCGCATCGAGGTGGGCAAGGTGCGCGAGCTCCAACGCAACCTGTTGCTGTCGCACGCCATCGGCGTGGGAGAGCCCTTCGCCGACGAGGTGGTGCGGGCGATGATGCTGCTGCGGGCGCACTCGCTGGCACGAGGCGTGTCCGGTGTGCGGCCGCTGCTGGTGGAGACGCTGCTGGCGCTTCTCAACGCCGACGCGTTGCCGATCGTGCCCGCCCAGGGCTCGGTGGGGGCGTCGGGGGACCTGGCGCCGCTGGCGCACATGAGCCTGCCGCTCATCGGGGTCGGCGAGGTCCGCCACGGCGGCTCCCGCGTGCCGGCGGAGGCGGCCCTGACCCAGCTCGGCATGGCGCCCCTGGAGCTCGAGGCCAAGGAGGGGCTGGCGCTGGTCAACGGCACCCAGGCGATGACGGCGCAGCTGGCCCTCATCATGATCGATGCCCAGCGGCTGCTGACGGTCGCCGACATCGCCGCCGCCATGAGCGTCGAGGCGCTCAAGGGCAGCCATCGCCCGTTCATGGAGGTGGTCACGAGCCTTCGTCCGCATCCGGGCGCCGCCACGGTCGGGGCCAACATGCGCCGGCTGCTGGAGGACTCCGCCATCCAGCGCTCGCACATCGATTGCGACAAGGTCCAGGACGCCTACAGCCTGCGAGCGGTGCCGCAGGTGCACGGCGCATCCCGCGATGCCCTGTCCCACGTTCGCGGCGTCGTCGAGGTGGAGCTGGATGCCGTGACCGACAACCCGCTGGTGCTCGACGAGGTGGACGAGGTGGTGAGCGCCGGCAACTTCCACGGTCAGCCGCTGGCGCTGGCGGCGGACTACGCGGCCATCGCCCTGGCGGAGATCGCCGACATAAGCGAGCGTCGCATCGAGCACATGCTGAACCCGGCGCTGTCGGGCCTGCCGGCCTTCCTCGCGGAGCAGGGCGGCCTCCAGTCGGGTCTGATGGTCAGCCAGTACACGGCCGCCGCGCTGGTGAGCGAGAACAAGGTGCTGGCGCACCCCGCGTCCGTGGACTCGATCCCCACCAGTGCCAACCAGGAGGATCACGTGTCGATGGGCACGCACGCTTGCCGGAAGGCCCGCGCGGTGTTGGAGAACGTGCTCTGGGTGGTGGCGATCGAGGTGGTCTCCGCCGCGCAGGGACTGGACTTCCGGCGCCCGCTCACGCCCGGGCGCGGGGTCGGCGCCGCCTACGAGCACGTGCGGGCGACGGTGCCGCACCTCGATCGCGACCGCCTGCTGCGACCCGATCTCGAGGCGGTGCGGGGGGCCATCCTGGACGGCTCGCTGGCGGGGGCCGTGACGCGCGCGGTGGGCCCGCTGGCGTGAGCACGGCGGCCGGCCGGGGCGCGCTCGCGCAAGACGTGCGCTCGTGCTAGCGTGTGCCCGAGGGGACCGAGGCTATGCGCCATCACGAGATGCCGTCGACGGGACCGGCCACTTTCTTCAAGGCGCCGTGGCGACCGGACGCGGACCGGGGAGAAGCGCACGTGGGGGTGCTGGGCGTGCCGTACGACGAAGGCGCGGGCTCCAGGCCCGGTGCGCGTTTCGGTCCGGTCGCCCTTCGCGACGTGTCCGGCCGTTTCGCGTTGCCCTCGGAAGGCTTCTACGACCTCGACGCCGGCGTCATGCGCCTCGCGGGCGCCCGCATCGTCGACGTGGGGGACGTGGACCCCGTTCAGAACGATGCCGAGGCGACCTTCGAACGCGTCACCTCGGCGGCCCGCCGCCTGCGCACCGTGGCGCGCCTGCCGGTGTTCGTCGGCGGCGACCACTCCGTGACCTACCCCCTGCTTCGCGCCTATGACGATGTGCCCGAGCTGCATGTGGTCCAGCTCGACGCCCACCTGGGCTTCAGCCAACTGCGGCGCGGCAGCCGCCTCACCAACGCCAGCACCTTTCGTCGGGCGGTCGAGGAGGTCCCCGGCCTTAAGCGCATCACCGCGCTCGGACTGCGCGAGCTCCAGGCCGGCAGGGAGGCCGTCGAGGAGGCCAGGGCGCGAGGGCACGCGTTGCTGAGCGCGCGTCGTGTGCGCGAAGACCTGGACGGCGCGATCAACGAGCTGCCCGAACGCGCCGCGGTGTACCTGAGCATCGACGTCGACGTGTTCGACCCCGCCGTCCTGCCCGGCACGGCCGACCCCGAGCCCGACGGCCTGGGCTACGACCGGGTGCTCCGCATCGTCGACGCGGTGATCGGACGCAACCGCCTCGTCGGCGTGGACCTGGTGGAGCTGGCACCGCGGCTGGACCCGGGCGGACGCAGCGCTCACGTGGCCGCGCGACTGCTGATGGACACCTTCGCGCTGTGGTGGGATCCGGCACGGATGATGTGACAGACGGGTCTCTTCGACCTTCGACGCAGGCATGACACGGCGCTGACACGGCGCCAATAGGCTCGCCGCGGAGGTTGATCTATGTCCAAGAGAGTCGTCGCCGCCCTGCTCGCAGCGCTAGGGTTGTTCTCCGTCGCCGCAGCGCAATCGCTGACCGGGGCAGGCGCTACCTTCCCCTTCCCCTTGTACTCGAAGATGTTCAGTGTGTACGGTCCCGAGACGGGCATCACGGTGAACTACCAGGCGATCGGCTCGGGAGGGGGCCAGCAGCAACTGCTGTCGCGTACGGTGAACTTCGCGGCCTCCGACGCGCCGTTGACGGATCAGCAGCTCGTGCAGTTCAAGGCCAAGAACGGCTCGCCCGTGCTCCATATCCCGATGTCGCTGGGAGCCGTCGTGCTCACGTACAACTGGGCGCCGATCGCGAAGGCGCCGTCGCAGCCCCTGAAGCTCACCGGTCAAGTGATCGCCGACATCTTCCTGGGCAAGATCACCAACTGGGACGATCCGGCCCTCAAGGCGCTCAACCCGGGGGTCACCTTCCCGAACCTGCCCATATCGGTGGCGCACCGTTCGGACGGCTCGGGCACGACCTACGTGTTCACCGACTACCTGTCCAAGGTGTCCAGCACCTGGAAGCAGCAGGTCGGCTCGGGCACCTCGGTGAACTGGCCGGTCGGATCGGGCGGCAAGGGCAACCAGGGCGTCGCGGGCCTGGTGAAGCAGATCCCCGGTGCCTTCGGCTACGTCGAGCTGATCTACGCCCTGCAGAACAAGATGCCCTTCGCGACCCTGCAGAACGCCGGCGGCAACTGGATCGTGCCCAGCCTGCAGACCACGTCGACGGCCGGCGGCGTGCCGGTGCCCGCCGATGGCCGCTTCGACATCACCAACACCTCGGCGCCGCAGGGCTACCCGATCGCCACGTACACCTACATCCTGCTCTTCCAGGACATGAGCCTCACCACGAGCTCGGTGGCGCAGGCCAAGCAGGTCAAGGCGCTGGTCGCGTGGATGAGCACCAA
>CAYOXR010000234.1:0-2296 GCA_964407955.1 uncultured bacterium
ACGGCACCCCGCTGTGTCGCCTGCCCGAGCTGAAGGACGAGCCCCACGCCTGGGTCAAGCTGTGGAAGCACCACGCCGCGCAGCCCCAGGCGGATCGCATCAACGAGCTGGCCCGCCAACGCGGCGAGCCCTGGCTGCGCCGCTACGGCGGCAAGATAAGCAGCGAGTGGTTCTTCAGCAAGACGCTCCAGATCGTCGAGGAGGCGCCCGAGGTCTACCGCCGCGCCGACCGGCTGATCGAGGCCGCCGACTGGGTGGTGTGGCAGCTTACCGGCGTCGAGACCCGTAACGCCTGCACGGCGGGCTACAAGGCCATCTACCAGGACGGCGACTTCCCGTCGCGAGACTACTTCGGCTCGCTGAATCCCGAGCTTGCGGACGTCATCGACAGCAAGATGTCGCGCGAGCTCGCTCCCCTCGGCGGCCGCGCCGGCGGTCTGACCGCGGAGGCGGCGGCGTGGACGGGCCTGGCCGAAGGGACGCCGGTGGCGGTTGCGAACGTCGACGCGCACGTCACGCTGCCGGCCTCAGGACACGTCGAGCCCGGCACCATGGTCCTGATCCTGGGCACCTCCACCTGCCACGTGCTGATCGGTGAGGATCTCCACGACGTGGAAGGCATGTGCGGCGTCGTCGACGGCGGCATCGTGCCCGGCTACTACGGCTACGAGCTCGGCCAGAGCGCTGTCGGCGACATCTTCGCGTGGTACCTGGAGAACGGCGTGCCGCCGGACTACCATGAGCGTGCCGCGAGCGAGGGCGTGAGCCTGCACGAGCTGCTCGAGCGCGAGGCGCGCGCACAGCGCCCAGGCGAGCATGGCCTGCTCGCCCTGGACTGGTTCAACGGCAACCGCAGCATCCTCGTCGACGCCGAGCTCGGGGGGCTGGTGGTGGGCATGACGCTGGCCACCCGGCCGCCCGACATCTACCGCGCCCTGCTCGAGTCCACGGCCTACGGCACGCGCCTGATCGTGGAGACGGCGGAGAAGGGCGGGGTACCCGTCACCCGTTTGGTGGCAGCCGGCGGCCTGCCCGCCAAGAACCCGTTGATGATGCAGATCTACGCCGACGTGCTGGGCCGCGAGCTGGATGTCATCGGCAGCGAGCAGGGGCCCGCGCTGGGCAGCGCCATGCACGCCGCGGTGGCGGCCGGGGCCTACAGCGACATCCGCGAGGCGGCCCTGCACATGGGCTCGCTGGCCCCCGTCAGGTTTCAGCCGGTGCCGGAACACACCGCCGCATACGACCGCCTCTACGCGGACTACCTCTTTCTTCACGACACCTTCGGGCGGGCGACGGCGAGCGAGCCCGGCGGCGTCATGAAGCGGCTGCGGCAACTCGCGCGCGACGCCGCTCAAGACGCGAAGGAGGCGACATCGTGACGCTCGACGCGCTCAAGCGGACGGTCTCGGCGCTCCATGCCCTGCTTCCCGCGCAAGGCCTGGTGGTCTGGACCAGCGGCAACGTCAGCGGCCGCGCCGACGACGGCCGGCAGATGGTGATCAAGCCGAGCGGCGTGGCCTACGAGGAACTCACCCCGGAGTCCATGTGCGTTGTGGACATCGAGGACCTGACGGTCGTGGGCGGCCTGAAGCCGTCGTCGGACACCGCCACGCACGCGGCCATCTACCGGGCGATGCCGGATGTGGGCGGCATCGTGCACACGCACAGCACCTACGCCACCGCCTTCGCCGCCCTCGGCCGCGAGATCCCGTGCGTGCTCACGGCCATGGCCGACGAGTTCGGCGGGCCCATTCCCTGTGGTGGGTTCGCGCGGATCGGCGGCGAGGAGATCGGGTTGGAGGTCGTGCGGGTGCTGAAGGAGCAGCGGTCGCCGGCGGCGCTGATGCAGAACCATGGCGTGTTCACCATCGGCCCCACCCCGCGGGACGCCGTGCAGGCAGCAGTCATGTGCGAGGACGTGGCGCGCACGGTGCACCACGCCCTGCAGTTGGGTGCGCCGTTGCCGCTTGCCCAGGACGACATCGACGCCCTCTACGAGCGCTACACCAACGTGTACGGGCAGTGACGCCGGTGAGCGCGAACACGCCATGAAAGGCACGGCCATGAGTGAGTCCATCCATCCCGCCATCTGGTTCCTGTGTGGCTCTCAGCACCTCTACGGTCCCGACACCCTGGCGCAGGTGGACGAACACGCACGCACCGTCGCCGCCGGCCTGAACGAGGCGGCGGGGATGCCGCTCGGCGTCGGCGTGCCGGTCATCGCGCCCGAGTCGGCCATGGCGCCCGCCTCGACGTAGGCCTCCGTCATTGCGTCGGCGCGAAGCGTTTCGCC
>CAYOXR010000235.1:0-10520 GCA_964407955.1 uncultured bacterium
GGAGGCTTCAGATTCACTTCAGCCCCGGCTGGCATGCTGATGTCAGCCATGACCTACGCCTATCCCCTCGACAACGTCTCAGGCGTGAGCGACAGGCTTTCCGAGCGGTCGCCGTTCCGCCCTTCGCGGGAGCAGCCGGCGCTGTGGCCGACCGTCTTCGGCGACGAACCTGCGCGGCACGATGCGGACGCGGTCGAGGCCCCGGCGGCCAACCGCTACACGTTGCTGCGCGAGCTGGGTCAGGCGCTCCATGACGATTCGCTGGGCTTGCACCTGCAAGCCATCGCCAATCCTGCGGACGGGCGCATCGCCGGCTACGAGGCGCTGCTGCGGTGGCCGAACGAGCACCGCGGCCTGCTGCTGCCCAACCAGTTCCTGCCCTATGCCGAGTCGAGCGGGCTGATCGTTGCCATCGACCGCTGGGTGCTGCGCCACGCCGCCGACCATCTGCGCTTCTGGCGCCGCAACGGCTACGATGGCTGGCTGGCCGTCAACGTATCGGCACGCTCGCTGGAGGACCCCACGTACCTGGATGACATTCGGACGCTCGCCAAGGCGGCGCCGGAGATCCGCGGTCACGTGCGCCTGGAGCGCACCGAGAGCTCCGTGATCCAGAAGCCGGAGTCGGCGCGCGCCTGCCTGGCCGCCGTCAAGGCGCTCGGCATCGGCGTCGCCATCGACGATTTCGGGAAGGGCTTCACGGCGCTGGGTCAGCTGACGCAGCTCGACTTCGACCAGATCAAGATCGACGCCGGCTTGCTGCGCGGTGTCGGCGTGAACCCGCAGGCGGAAGCCATCGTACGCAGTGTGCTCTACCTTGGCCGCAACATCGGCGTCGACGTCGTCGCCGAGGGCATCGAGAGCGAGGCTCAGCGCGCCTGGCTGGCTGCCGAGGGCGGGACGCTCGCCCAGGGCTTCCTGCTCGCCGAGCCGACGCCGATGGAATCGGTGGATCCCCGTGCGACCCTGGTCTGATAGCCACGGAGGCGCGGGACTGGTCCGACCCCGCGGCGGAGGTGCACAATGGCGGTGGAGAGCATTGTGCGATCGATGAGACCGTTCAAGAGGATGCGGGCACGGTGGTGGCTGCTGGTCGTAGCGCCCCTCATGCTCATGGTGGGGGAGGCGGCGGCGCAGAGCCTGGGCAGCGGCACCGAGGTGTTCGTCACGGACGCTTCGGGCCAACGGCTGGTCGGCTACGGCGTGGTCCAGGCGAGTGGCCTGCAGCTGCAGCTCGACAACGTGAGCCAGAACCTGGTGGTCATGCTCGTCAGCCCGGGCGGGTCGGTCACGACGTTGCAGGCCGTCCGCGGCAGCGACGGCTCGCTGCTCGTCGCTACGGTGGGAGGCTCGTACGAGACCCTCAGCGCCTACTTCGGTACCTGGGATGTGGCCTTGACGGTAGTGGCCGGGAACCGTGGCAACGGCACGCCTGGTCGGCCCAGCCTGCCTTCGACGGCAGCGGCTGCCTCGCACACGTCGCCGACTGGAACGACCAACCAATCCAGCCACTCCGACGACAATCCCAGTACCTCGAAGTCGAACAACGGCAAGAATGACAACTGATGAGGATGGACCGGCTGGCATCTCTCGCGCGCGCATCCTGGTGGTGGAGGACGACACGCGCCTGGCCAGGCTGATCGTCGAGCAGCTGGGACACAGCGGTTACAGCGCCGAATCGGTGGGGCTCGGCAACGATGCGCTCAGCAGGGCCGAGGCGGAAGCGTTCGACCTGGTGCTGCTCGATCTGAACCTGCCGGACATCGACGGTCTCGAGGTGGCGGAACGCCTGCGGCAGAGCGGCGACACGCCCATCCTCATGCTGACGGCGCGCGCCGACGTCGACAGCCGCGTTGCCGGCCTCTACGCGGGCGCCAGCGACTACCTCAGCAAGCCGTTCAGCGTGCACGAGCTGCTGGCCCGCGTGCACGTGCGCTTGCGCGACCTGCACGCCGGCGGCGTGGTGCGCCACGGCCCGTTGGAGCTCGATCCCAGCGGCCTGGTGTGCCGCTGCGGCGGAGAGACGGTGGTGCTGCCACGGCGCGAGTTCGAGCTACTGAGCCTGCTGCTGCGCAATCGCGGCCGGCTGTTCTCGCGCGAAGACATCGAGCGGGTGCTCTACGGCGCCGACACGCCCGAGTCGAACACCGTCGAGGTGTTCGTCCACAACCTGCGCCGCTCGCTGCGCGGCATGGGCCAGGGCGACCTCATCCGCACCGTCCGCAGCCGAGGCTACATGGTGCTGTAGCGCGCGTTCGCCGGGCGGAGCTTCCGGCGCGGACCGCGGCATCCGCCGCCGCGCACTAGGGCGTCTCCGCCGTTCCCGCGAAGCGCTCGAGGAAGGCGGCCCGCGTCATCCACACCTCGATGAAGCCAAGCTCTCCCAGGCGCCGGCCCAGCAGCGACCCGGGCGTGTAGGCGGCGAGCAGGCCCCACGCGTACAGGCGCTGGAAGAACAGGCCGAACGCGCCGAGCGGCGCCGGGTGCGGCAGGACCTGGAAGCCCAGATGGATGGGCAGCCGGCCCGCGCCGCCGTGCCCGCTCGCGCCCCCGAAGACGGCGGTGACGCCGCGGACGCCCTGCACCGCGTGCAGATCGGGATCCTCGCGCATGCGCCGGGCGATCTCCCGGCACGACCGCCGGTAGCGAACCAGCATGCGCGTCGCCCACCTGGCCGCGCCGTCGCGTGTCACGGCGTCCGGGTCGCGTTCGTTGCACAGGTGCAGCTCCACGATCACCGTGCCGGGGGGCAGCGTCCCGTCCTGCAAGGCGGCGGGCCGGCCCAACCGGCTCCTACGGTAGCGCAGCCCCTGGCCTCCGCAGCCCCGCCCCGCAGCCGCCAGCGACCGAAGCCCGTAGACGCGTACCAGCAGAACGTCGAGGGCCCGGAACGCCGGCGCCAGGATGTACGCGAGCGTCAGGACGCCTCCGTGGTGGCCGTCGAGGGCCGGCCGCAGGGCCCGGGTAGGCGATCGCTGCAGGCGTCGTCGTGAGATGGGACGTCGGTCGCAGAGGGGCGCATGCGTGGCCCGAGTCTACCAGCGCCGGCCGCTGCCGCCGGGCCGCGATCACGGGCGACGTCGCGCTGCCACCAGGACCGCTAGAGTCGGGACACCATCGGACCCGGCGGGACGCTCCCCGGCGGGTGGGGTCGGCCGGCACGGACCGGGTCGGCGGGTCAAGGAGGAGCCCATGAGCGAGTACGTGCACCCTGAGGTTCTGGTCGACACCGCGTGGGTCGACGCGCATGGCGGCGACGACGGCGTGCAGGTCCTGGAAGTGGACGAGGACGTCCTGCTCTACGAGCAGGGACACGTCCCCGGGGCCCTCAAGCTCGACTGGCACACCGAGCTGCAGCGCCCCGACGTGCGCGACTTCGTCGACGCCGCGGGGCTCGCCGCGTTGATGGCGGCGAAGGGCGTCAGCAACGAGACCACCGTGGTGCTGTACGGCGACAAGTCGAACTGGTGGGCGGCGTACGCCTTCTGGTTCCTGAAGTACAACGGCCACGCCGACGCGCGCCTCATGAACGGGGGCAGGCAGAAGTGGGCGGCGGAGGGCCGGCCCCTCGTCACGGAGGTGCCGAAGGGGTCCCCGGGACGCTACCGCGTGCCGTACCGCGACGCCTCGATCCGGGCCTTCGCGCCCGACGTCGTGCGCCAGATCCTGGCGGTGAAGGAGGGGCGTGGCGCGCTCGTCGACGTGCGTAGCCCCGAGGAGTACAGCGGCGAGAAGCTCCACATGCCCGAGTACCCGCAGGAGGGGGCGCTGAGGGGTGGACACATCACCGGAGCGGCGAACATCCCCTGGGCGAAGGCCGTCGACGAGGACGGGACCTTCAAGTCCGCCGAAGCGCTGAAGCAGCTCTACGCCTCACACGGTGTGACGGACGACAAGGATATCGTTGCCTACTGCCGCATCGCCGAGCGCAGCAGCCACACCTGGTTCGTCCTGAAGTATCTGCTGGGCTATCCCAACGTGCGCAACTACGACGGGTCCTGGACCGAGTGGGGGAACATGGTGGGGGTGCCCATCACGCAGGGCACGAAGCCCTGAGGCGCGCCTCGGCGCCGGCCGGGCCGGTAGGAGGAGGTGGCAGCCGTCGACTTCCTGCGCAACCTGGTGCTCAAGGAGAACTACAGCTTCCTGGTCGCCGATGAGGATGGGGGCGTGGACGGCGGCGAGAAGGGCCTCTACGACCGGGACACGCGCTTCCTGTCGAGGTATGTCTGGGAGCTCGGAGACGGCTTCCAGACGCTTCTGGTGCACGCGCCCCGGCCCGACAGGCTCGAGCTGCGCCAGGCCCGCATCCACGGCCACGCTCAGGAGGTCGGCGTCCGCCGCGACGTGTCGATTGGCGGCTGCCGGCTCGGCGACGAGCTGGTGGTGGCGAACACCGGCCGCACGCCGCAGCGCCTCACGCTGAGGCTGCGGCTGGCGGCAGACTTCAGCGACCTGTTCGAGGCGCGCGGCTGGTATCGCCCGGCACGGGCCGCCCCCGCCGCGATCGTCGGCGACGCCGTGGTGAGCTACCGCTTCACCGCCTCCGACGGCGTGCAGCAGGCCACCGAGGTTCGTTTCTCGACCGCGCCCGACAGCCTGGACGCGCGAGGTGCGGCGTTCGAGCTGGCGCTCGAGCCGCAGGAGAGCTGGCGCGTGCGCGTCGACACGGTCATGACGAACCCGCTCGGCGAGGAGCTGGCGGGCCCCACCTACGCCGCCTGGCGCGCGTGTTTCGCGGAGCTCGTGAGCGCCTTCCCGTCGGCGGCGCTGAAGCAGGCCGTCGACGACCTGCGGAGCCTGCTGCTGTTCACGCGCGCCGGCCCGGTTCCGGCAGCCGGCGTGCCGTGGTTCGTCGCCGCCTTCGGCCGCGATGCCCTGCTCACGTCGCATCTGCTGCTCCCCTTCCGCCCCGATGTGGCCGAGGGGACGCTGCGTTACCTGGCCGGCCTGCAGGCCACCGGCGAGGATGCGTTCCGTGGAGCCCAAGCCGGCAAGATCCCTCACGAGATCCGCTTCGGTGAGTTGGCGCGCACCAAGGTCGTGCCCCACGCGCCCTACTACGGCACCGTCGACGCCACGCCGCTGTTCGTGACGCTGCTCGGCGCCGTGGCCGACGTCACCGGCTCGGATGCGCTGGTGGAGGAGCTGCGGCCCGCGTGGGAGGCCGCCCTGGGCTGGATGCGCGGAGCCGGCGACCCGGACGGGGACGGCTTCGTGGAGTTCGTGGCGGGCTCGAACGATGGCAAGGCGCGGCTCGGCGTGCAGTCGTGGAAGGACTCGAGCGATTCCATGGCGCACGCCGACGGCAGCCTGGCGCGCGGGCTGGTGGCGGTGAGCGAGGTCCAGGGCTACACCTACGCCGCCTACCGGACCGCGGCCCGCTTCTACCGGCGGCTCGGCGACGAGGGCGCCGAGCGCCGCTGGCAGGCGTCGGCCGAGGACCTCCAGCGACGCTTCCAGGAAGCGTTCTGGCTGGACGACCTGGGCACCTACGCCATGGCCCTCGACGGCGACAAGCGGCCGCTACGCGTCGCCAGCTCCGACGCCGGGCAGTTGCTTTGGACGGGCATCGTGCCGCCGCACGTGGCGCCGAGACTGGTCCGCAGCCTGTTCGCCGAGGACTGCTACAGCGGTTGGGGCTTCCGTACGCTCGGCACTGGCGAGCGCCGCTTCAACCCGGTCAGCTATCACAACGGCTCGGTGTGGCCGCATGACACCGCACTCATCGCGGCCGGGCTGGAGCGTTACGGCTTCCGGGACGAGGCCCGTCGCGTCGCCCGCGACGTGCTCGCGCTGGCCGAGGCCCAGCCGGACGGTCGGCTGCCGGAGCTGGTGGCGGGCTACGCCCGGGACGAGGGGCCGCCGGTGCCCTACCCAAGCGCCTGCCGGCCCCAGGCCTGGGATGCCGCCGCTGTGGTGCTCCTGGCGGGGTTGCTGGCGCGCGCAGGCTAGGCACCGCGGGATCGTGATTGCGGGATGGCAAGTGGATCAACCGAAAGTCGCGGCCCCCGGCCGCTTGCGCGGCCGCCTCACGGCGAGCGTGGCGACAGGGCGTCGTGCCGACGCTGCTGCTCCGGCGTCCACCAGCTGCGGATCAGGTTCAGCACCGCATTGACGTCCTCGTCACTCCAGGCCGTGCCCACGCCGGCCATGAGCCCGGAGCCGTTGCGGATCAGCAGCGCGAGGGCCGCGTCGCTCTGTTGCCAGGTGGTCCCGCCGGAATCCAGGCGCGGCAGGCCCAGGCCGGGCATGGCGGCGCCCTGCCCGTGGTCGCCGTGGCAGCTCGCGCAGCTCGCCTGGTACAGCGTCTGAGCCCGCTCCAGGCCGGCGCTGGGCGTGAGCTGGGCCAGCGCCGCGACCGCCGGCAAGACGGCGAGCGCGACGCCGCTGAGGGCGATGACCAGGCGGCGGTGCACGGCCGGAGCATGGCGCGCCGGGCGGCCGGGGCGCCAGGGGCGGATGCCCCGGTTCCGGGCTCTGCCAGCCGGCCGAGCGCAGGCACGGTAGGCTGAGGCACCGTGCTGCGCGTCCGGTTGAGCTTGCTGCTGGCGACCACACTGCTGCTCGCGCTGTTGGGGTTCGCGGCCCTGGCCGGAGCGGTGTTCGCTCAGATCCAGGATCGGGACCTCGCTCACGTCGTGCAGCGCGAGCTCGACCGCGTGGAGGCGCTGCTGAGGCAACAGGCGGTGGGTGAAGCGTTCCTGGAAACCACGGGCAAGGTCATGACGCTTCAGTTCGTGACCCGCAGCGGCACGGTGGTCGTGCCTGCCGGGACCCCCACCCCGCTCCCGCTCGAGGGGAGCCCCACCGTCGTGCAAGTCGGCGGTCGGACGCTGATGGTCGGGTCTGCGACGTGGTCTTCCAACGCCGGCAGCTACCTGGGTACGCTGCGTCTGGGCATGGACATCGGCGACGATCTGGCGGCGCGGCGCACCCTGGCACGCAGCCTCGTGGCCTCGGGCGCGCTCATCGCGCTGATCGCGTTGCTCGCCAGCTTGCTCATCCTCGGCAGGGCTCTGCACCCGCTCACGCGCCTGGCCGCGCAGGCGGATGCCCTCGACCCGCGCGATCCGCAGCTCACGGTCGTCACCAGGCGCCATGACGAGGTCGGCCGGGTGCAGGAGGCGCTGCAGCGGGCCCTCGTCGCCATCCGTGAGCGACACCAGGCCGAGCGCGACGCCCTCGCCGAGGTGGCCCACGAGCTGGCGGCGCCGCTGTCGGTGGTGGCCGGCCGCCTGGACGCGCTCGCCGAGCGCGAAGGCGACCCCCAGGTGCAGGCGGCGAGGGATGCGGCCCGCGAGCTGCTCTACACCTCCCAGGATCTGCTGACGCTGGCGCGCGGCGAGCTCGAGCGCCCCTTCGAGCTGCGTGCCATGGAGCTGGCGGAGGTGGTGCGCCGCGTGGCCCGCGAGTACCCGGGTGTGCGGGTCGACGTGGCGGGCGACACGCACGTGCTGGGCAGCCCGCGGCGCCTCGGGCAGGTCGTGCGCAACCTCGTGCGCAACGGCGTCCAGGCGGCCACCTCGCCGGCCGGCGTGACGGTGGCCGTCGCCGACGAGGGCGATAGCGTGCGCCTGACGGTGCGGGACGACGGGCCGGGCCTCGACGACGAGGCGCTCAGGCGCGCCTTCGACCGCTACTACACGCGGCGCAGCGCGGCGGGCGGCAGCGGCATCGGCCTGACCGTGGTGCAAGCCATCGTCGAGGCGCACGGTGGCGAGGTGACGGTCGACTCCGCGCCGGGCCGCGGCAGCGCCTTCACGGTGGTGCTGCCGAGCCTGCGGGCCGAGATCGAGGACGTGTGAGCGCTCGGCCGGAGGCTTCACTGCGCGGCCGCAATGACGACCGGCGCGGGCTATCCTTGCGCCATGCCCGTGCTGCTGCTTGCCCTCGAACGTTCGAGGCTCCCTGAGGGGAGCGAGGAGAAGATCAGGAACGCCGCACCGGAGTACGAGGTGGCGATCACGCGGGAGCGCGAGGCGGTCACGCGCATCAAGGACGACATCGAGATCGTCTTCGGCTTCCCCCCGCGCGAGCTGCTCGTCGACATGCCGCGGCTGGTCTGGTTCCAGCAGTGGGCGGCGGGCGCCGACTGGCTCCGGCGCCATCCGGAGCTTGCGGACGCCGACTTCACGCTGACCAGCGCGGTGGGCATCCACGCGGTGCAGATCGGCGAGCACGTGTTCGCCTGCCTGCTGGCGCTCGCGCGCGAGCTGCCCGGCGCCGTTCGGGCCCAGCGTGAGCGGCGCTGGCACGGCTTCAACACCGTCGGCACCTTCGAGCTCTTCGACACGCGCCTGCTGATCGTGGGGGTCGGGGCCATCGGCGCGCGCCTGGCCGAGCTGGGAAACGCCTTCGGCATGCACGTGGTGGGCGTTCGCCGCCACCCCGACAGGGGCGTGGCGAACGTCGAGCGCATGGTGGGGCCGGAGGCGCTCGACGCCGAGCTGGCGCGCGCCGACGCGGTGGTGTTGACGGTGCCGTTCACCGACGAGACGCGCAACCTGCTCGATGCCGAACGTATCGGCCGCATGAAGGCGGGTGCGGTGCTCGTCAACATCGGCCGCGGCGGCACGGTCGACGAGTCGGCGCTGGCCGCGGCGCTCGCCGACGGCAAGCTCCGCGGCGCGGCGCTCGATGTCTTCGAGACCGAGCCGCTGCCGGCGGACTCGCCGTTGTGGGGGGTGGCGAACCTGCTCATCACCGCGCACTACGCCGGCGCGACGCCGCGCTACGACGAGCGCGCCATGGCGCTGGCGCTCGACAACCTGGCGCGTTACCGCGCCGGTCGGCCCCTGCGCAACGTGGTCGACAAGCGCTTGGGCTACTGAGCGGCGCTGGCGCGCGCGGCCGTGACGCGCTCGCTGTGCCGTGCGTGCGGTTTGTCGCCGGCGCCGCGAGCTTCAGGCGGCGGCCGGAGGCCCCCGTGATACCATCGAGTCATCGCTGGAGCGCCGTCCTGGACAAGGTTCATGGCTAGGTCGGACGCCGTCGGCGCTTCAGAGGGAGGAGCCTCATGGCTCACAGCAGCGTCCCCACGCGGCCGGGCCGGGCGGCCGTCGGCCATCTGATCGACGGTCGCACCGTCGCGAGTGACCGCACGTTCGAGTCCCGCAACGCCAGCGAGCTCGCCGACGTCGTCGGGGTGTTCCCCGATGCGACGCGCGAGCAGGTGCAGGCCGCCTGCCAGGCTGCACGCCGGGCCTTCCCCGCCTGGTCGAGGACGCCCGCGCCGGTCCGCGGCGAGCTCGTCGGCTCCATCGGCAGGGCGCTCGAGCGCGAGAAGGAGGCGCTCAGCCGCCTGGTCACCCGCGAGATGGGAAAGACCCTCAAGGAGGCTCGCGGAAGCGTGCAGGAAGCCATCGACACCTGCCACTTCTTCCAGTCCGAAGGTCGCCGGCTGTACGGGCAGACCGTCCCCTCCGAGATGCCGAACAAGGAGCTGGCCACCATTCGGCGCCCGCTCGGCGTGGTGGCGATCGTCACGGCCGGGAACTTCCCCATCGCCGTGCCGAGCTGGAAGATCGTGCCTGCCCTGCTCACGGGCAACACCATCGTGTGGAAGCCGAGCGAGGACGCGCCGGCCGTCGCCTACGCCTTCGCCAGGCTCATCGAGGAGGCGGGCGTTCCGGCCGGCGTGTTCAACGTGGTCTTCGGGCACGGTGCCGGCGCCGCCGGCGAGCACCTGGTCGCCATGATGGACGAAGGCCTGATCGACAAGTTCGCCTTCACGGGCAGCACCGCGGTCGGACGGCGCATCGGTGAGGTGGCCGGGCGCAACCTGCTGCATCCGACGCTCGAGCTCGGCGGCAAGAACCCGCTGGTGGTGATGCGCGACGCGGACCTGGACAACGCCGTGGAGGGCGCGGTCTTCTCCGCGTTCGGCACGGGCGGTCAGCGCTGCACCTCGGCCGGCAACCTCATCGTCGACGCGCCCGTCTACGACGACTTCAAGGCGCGCTTCCTGGAGCGCGTGAAGGCGCTGAGGATCGGCGATCCCAACAAGCACCCCGAGGTGCTGTACGGCCCCTTCATCAACGAACGCTTCTTTGAGCGCTGGGAAGAGCACTACCGGTGGGGCCGCCAGGACGGTGCGACCTTGCTGTGGGGCGAGGGGCGCATCACGCCCGAGAGCCGACCGGAGGGCTTCGTGGGAGACGCGGAGGCGGCGTTCTTCGGCTGGCCCACGGTCTGGGAGGACGTGCAGCCGGGCATGCGCCAGTTCCAGGAGGAGGTCTTCGGGCCGACGATCAACCTGGTGCGGGTGGACGGCATCGACGACGCCATCGCCACGGCCAACGCTGTCGACTACGGCCTCTCGAGCGCCATCTACACCAACGGCCGCGACTTCGCCTACGCCTTCAAGGACAACATCGAGGCCGGCATGAGGATAATCGAGGGGACGGCGCACAGCATGGGCATAGAGGTCGAGACCGAGTAGCCACCCCAGGGCCTGGAACCGGATCGGTAAGGGCCGTGCGTCTTGCCAGGACCGGCACCACGGGCACTTACCGGTA
>CAYOXR010000236.1:0-9256 GCA_964407955.1 uncultured bacterium
CCAGGGCGTGGTGCCGCGCGGCGTGACCGGGGTCGTCTGGGACCCCCACGAGATCGCCAACGTGGCCGGGGCGGCCGGCGTGGAGTGGCTCCTCGAGCGCTGCGAGGCGCTGCCTCTGGACGTGTGGGTGATGGTGCCGAGCTCGGTCCCGTCCACCGCCTTCGAGACCGCGGGCGCGCACCTGGGGCTGGCCGATATCGAGAGGCTGCTGGCACATCCCCGGGTGGTGGGCGTGGCCGAGATGATGAGCTTCCCGGCGGTGGTGGCGGGAGACGCTGCCGAGCTCGACAAGGTGGCGTTGGCCGAGGCAGCCGGCAAGACCGCCGATGGCCACGCGCCGTCGCTCGGCGGCCGCGCGCTGCAGGCCTACCTGGCGAGCGGCATCGACTCGGACCACGAGAGCACCACCCTCGACGAGGGTCGCGAGAAGCTCGCGGCCGGCGTCTTCCTGATGGTGCGCGAGGGCTCGGTGACGCGCGACCTGGCGGCGCTGCTGCCGCTGGTGCGGCCCGAGCATGCCGACCGCATCGGTTTCGTGACCGACGATCGCCTTCCGCACGACCTGCTCGAGGAGGGCGGCGTCGACTGCCTGGTGCGGGGCGCCATCGCCGCCGGCGTGAGCCCCGCGTACGCGGTGCGCTGCGCGAGCTTCAACGTCGCCCGTCACTACGGCCTCCGGCGGCGCGGTGCGGTGGCCCCCGGCTACCTGGCCGACCTGGTGGTCGTCGACGATGTCGAGCGCTTCTCGGTGCGCTCGGTGTACAAGCAGGGCCGCAAGGTCGCCGAGGACGGTCGCCTGCTGCCGGCGGCGCTCGCCGGCGCGCAGGACGCAGTGCCGGCCAGCGTCGGCGTCACGGACTCCGTCCACCTGCCCGCGCTGAAGGCCGCCGACCTGCGGCTCGAGGCCCCCGGCGGACCGGTCCGCGTCATCGAGGCGCTGCCCAACCAGATCCTGACGCGGTCGCTGGCGCTCACCCCCACGGTGCTGGCCGGCCAGGTCGTTGCCGATCCCGTCAGGGACCTGCTGAAGCTGGTGTGCGTAGAGCGGCACGGTCGTCGCGGTTCGGTGGCGCGCGGGCTCGTGACGGGCTTCGGCCTGCAGCGCGGGGCGCTCGCCGGCACCGTGGGTCACGATCACCACAACCTGCTGGCTGTCGGCGCCGACGACGGCGACATCCTGGTGGCCGCCGCGCGCCTCGCCGAGCTCGGCGGCGGCCTCGTGGCCGTGGAGGGGGGGCGCGTGCTCGCCGAGCTGCCGCTCGAGATCGCCGGACTCGTGACCGACGCCCCGCTCGAGGACGTCCGCGGGCGGATGCGCGCCCTGGACGAGGCGGCCGCGCAGCTCGGAGTCACCCTGCCGGCGCCGTTCATGGCGCTGTCGTTCCTGGGGTTGCCGGTGATCCCCGAGCTTCGCCTCACCGACCTGGGCCTGGTCGACGTGCGCGTCGGCGGCCTGGTGCCGCTCGGCGTCGAGGCCTGACGATGGCGCCCGCGAGATTGCTCCGCGGCACGATCATGCACGTTCCACGCGACCCCTTCCGCGAGGACGGCGCGCTGGAGGCGTTCTCGGACGGTGCCCTGGCGATCGAGGACGGCGTGGTGGCCGATGTCGGGGACTACCCGGCCCTGGCCGCGGCTCATCCCGATGCCGTCACGGACGACCGCCGCGGCGCCGTGATCGTGCCCGGCCTGGTCGACGCGCACGTGCACTACCCGCAGGTGCCGGTGATGGGGGCGGTGGGCATGCGCCTGCTCGAATGGCTCGAGCGCCGCACGCTGCCCGAGGAAGCGCGCTACGCCCGGCGCGACTACGCTGCGACCCGCGCCGATGCCTTCCTGCGGCTGCTGGCCGCAAACGGCACGACCACCGCCATGGTCTTCGGCGCCCACTTCGCACCGGCCATGGATGCCTTCTTCGCGGCGGCCGAGCGCTCCGGGCTGCGCATCACGGCGGGGCTGTGCGTCTCGGACCGCAACCTCACGGAAGCGTTGCATACCACCCCGGCGCGCGCCCTGGACGAGGGGCTCGAGCTGGCCCGGCGCTGGCACGGCCGCGACCGCCTGCGCTACGCGGTGACGCCGCGCTTCGCCGTGTCCTGCAGCGACGCGTTGCTGGAGGCTTGCGGCGAGCTGTTGAGGGCCGTGCCCGGAGCCTACCTGACCACCCACATCAACGAGAGCCGACAGGAGGTGGCGGCGGTGCGCCGGCTGTTCCCCGAGGCGCTCGACTACCTGGACGCCTACGACCGGCACGGCCTGATCGGCATGCGCTCGCTGCTGGCGCACGACGTGCACGTCGGCGAGCGCGAGCTCGCGCGCCTGGCCCACGCCGCT
This sequence comes from uncultured bacterium, assembly GCA_964407955.1. GTDB lineage: Bacteria > Deinococcota > Deinococci > Deinococcales > Trueperaceae > JASBRS01. Next base: position 2,335 of record CAYOXR010000236.1, read on the forward strand.
GCGGCCGTGGTGCACTGCCCGAGCAGCAACCTGATGCTGGGCAGCGGGCTGTTCCCGTTGAGGCGCCACCTGGCGGCGGGCGTGCGCCTCGCGCTCGGCACCGACGTAGGCGCGGGCACGGGTTTCGGCCTGCTCGGGGAGACGCTGGCGGGCCAGCAGGTGCAGATGCTGCGCGAGGACGGCGAGCGGCTCGGTCCGGCACGCGCCCTGTACCTGGCGACGGCGGCCGGCGCCGCCGCCTTGGGCATGGCCGACCGCGTGGGGGACTTCCGGCCCGGCAAGCAGGCCGACCTGGTGGTGCTGCGCCCGCCGCCGGGCTCCACCCTGGCGGAGCTGCTGGCGCTTGCGGCCGACGCCGAGTCCGCGCTCGGCGCAGTGCTGATGCTGGCCCGTGAGGAGAGCGTGGAGGAGGTGCTCGTAAGCGGCGTCAGCGTGCTGCGCGGTCCGCCGCCCGGCGCCGCCGGACTTGACGCCGTCGCGTCCGGCGGGCCATAACCGACGAGATGCTCGTCCACGTCATCGCAGATTTCGGCGTCGGCGATCTGGCGTTCGCGGAGGTCGCGCAGCGCTTGAAGCGGCACCTGCCGGACGCCGAGCTGGTGTTGACGGCGGTGCCGCCCTTCGCCACCCTGGCTGCCGGCTTCGTGAGCGCCCAGCTGGCGTTGAACCGGCCGCCGCCGGGGACGCTGGTGTTCCACAACGTGGCGCCTCGCCGCGACGACGAAGGGCCGCGCGTCGACAATGCCGGCGAGCGCCTGGCAGGCGTGTGCCTCGACGACGGCGTGAGCGTAGTGGGCGTGCACGCCGGCTACGCCTTCTCGTTCTTCAAGCACGCGGGGGTGGGCCTGCGGTTCGTGCGATCGGACGCGGCCGGCTCGCAGTTCAGATCCCGCGACGTGTTCCCGGCGGCCGTGGCGGCGGTGGCCCGCGGCGACCCCGACGCGTTTGGGGCGGCGCTGCCGCCGTCGGAGGTGCCCGACGTGCCCGAGGGCAGGGTCGCCTACGTCGACGGCTTCGGCAACCTCAAGACCACCCTGTTGGCGCCGGGCGCGGCCGCGGGTACGCGGGTGAGGGTGCGCGTCGGCGGCAAGACGCAGGTGGCGCTGGCCACGGGCGGCAGCTTCGCGGTGCCGGTGGGGACGCTGGCGCTGGCCCCGGGGAGCAGCGGCTGGCCGCTGCGAGGGGGCGGCGAGGTGCGCTTCCTCGAGCTGTTCCTGCGTGGCGGCAGCGCCGCGGCGGCGTTCAACCAGCCCGCCATCGGCGCGCCCGTCGAGGTGCTCGACGCGCCGCAGCTGACGTGAGAGAAGCTCACTCGCTCTCGAGTTGGATCTCGAGGCCCAGCAGCAGCGCGGTGGCCTCGGGCAGCGTGAAGCGCGCGCCCTTCACCAGGGTGTGGCGCACGTCGATGACGTAGTTCTTGGCGCGCCGCAGGTCGGCACCGCGCAGGTCGGCGCCGTCGAAGCTGCTGCCGGCGAAGTCGGTGCCGCGGCACACGGCGTCGACCAGCACGGCGTTGCGGAAGTCGCACTCGTGCGCGACACAGTGAGCGAGCCGCCGGCCCGCGAGCGTGCAGCGGTAGAACACCCCGAAGTCGAGCACGCACTCGCGGAAGTCCACCTCGAGCGGGTCGTGCAGGGTCTGTACGGCGCGCGACCAGTTCACGCCGGTGAGGTTGCAGCTGTCGAAGGTGACGTCGCGGAAGGCGCTTCCCTCCACGTCGGCGAGGCTGAGGTCGCACTCCGTGAACGAGCACGCCAGGAAGCGGCAGCCGTGGACCGCCGCCTCGCGGACGCGCGCAGCCTGGAAGGTGCAGCCCACGAAGGTCGCTCCCTGGACCGTGCCGCTCTGCTGCAGGTCCGTGAATACCGCGTCCTGGTAGCGGCCACCGTTCTCGATGGCGACCGGCTTCAATGCGGCTCCGGCGTCGGCCGCGGACCGTGGAACCCGTCCCGGCCAGCGAGTTGCCGGCGGGTCGTTGCGAGCACCGTCACCCTCGACCTCCTGAGCCCGCCGGCAGCCCCACTCGCGGGGTGGCGCCGTCGGGTCGGTGCGGCCAATCTAGCACCGCCTGCCCCGAGCTCACGCGCCGCACGGGTCGCCCGCCAGCAGGTCCCGCGGACGGTTCACGTTTCGCAGCACGGCCGGGCCGCAGACGCTCTCCACCTCCGCGGCGCTCAACGAACGCGCATCCAGCGCGGCCAGCAGCGCCTGAAGATCGAGCTCGCCGGCGTCCAGGCGTGCCGCCACCGCACGCAGCGCCGAGCGCGGGTACAGCGCTGCCAGCGGCTCGAAGTCGCCGTTCGGATGGCGGACGCACACCGGCCGCTCGCCGCTTGCCTGGGCGCACAGCAGCCGCCAGTAGGCGGTACTGAGGCAGGGCAGGTCGCAGGCTGCGAGGGCCACCCAGGCGCCGCCGGCAGCGTGCAGGGCGGCTTCCAGCCCGGCCAGCGGTCCCAGCCCGGGGCGCAGGTCGGGGACGTGGCGCGCGTCCACGCCGACGTAGGCGCGCCCCACCAGGAGCCGCTCGCCGGCCGGGGCAAGGCTGTCCAGTGCCCGTGCCAGCAGCGTGCGGCCGCCCACCACCTGCAAGGCCTTGTCGCTCCCGAAACGTTGCGAGCGGCCGCCGCACAGCACCGCGCCCGTCACCTCCTCGAGCACGGGGGGGCCGGACGTCTGCGTGGCGTCGGTCGGCGGGCGCGTCATGCCTGTGTCGATTGTAGGCGGCGGGCACGTGCACGCGGCGGGCACGCTCGGGGAGGCGGACTACACTGGCGCCATGCCGCGCTCGCCGGCCGTGCGCAGGGCCATCGCGCTGCTGCTGTGGCTGATGCTCCTGGTGTCCTTCATGGTGGCGGCGAGCCGTCATCCCGGCGGCGTCGTCGGCGTGCTGGAGACCGGCCTGCGTGCGATCCGCAGGTCGCCCGACGCGCCTCTGCTGCTCGCCGGCCTCTACCTGGTGCGGCCGCTGCTGTTGCTGCCGGTTACGATCCTCACCGCTTTCTGCGGCTATCTCTTCGGTCCTGTGGTGGGCGTGCCGGTTGCGGAGGCGGCCGGCGTGGCGTCGGCGGCCGTCGGCTACCTGGTGGTGCGCTGGTGGCGCGGTACGCCGCCGGCGATGCCGGCGCGTTGGTGGCAGCGCTTGCGCCGGGGCACCTTCGAGGCGGTGCTGGTGAGCCGGCTCAGCTTCCTGCCGGGCGACCTGGTCAACGGTGCGGCCGGCGCGCTGGCGCTGCGCCTGGGTCCGTTCCTGGCGGCGACCGCCCTGGGCGGCCTGCCCGGAACCGTGGTGGGCGTGCTGGCCGGCGCCGGCATGCGCGGTCGCGGCTTCGAGGCCGCGCTGATCCACATCCATCCCGCCTTCATCGCCGTGTCGCTGAGCCTGGCGGCCGCGAGCCTGGCGGTCGCGGTGGTGCTCCGGCGGCGCCAGCCGCAGCGGTAGGATCCTCGGCGATGGACGCCCCCGTCCGACTCCGCCGCGACACCGATGTGGCTGCCTGCACTCACCTCCTGCACGTCGTGCACGTGTCGGACCGCTACCCGGATGGTTGGCCCGAGGATCCCGCGTCGTGGCTCACGCCGTCCGGCATGCTGGCGGCGTGGGTGGCAGAGCGCGGTGGACGGGTCGTCGGGCACGTGGTCGTGCGCGTCAGCCTGCCCGGGCACGGTGTAGCCATCTGGTCGCGAGCGGCGGGGCTCCCCCAGGAGCGGCTGGCGTGCGTCAGCCGCTTGTTCACGGCGCCCGACGTCAGAGGCGCCGGCGTGGGCGGTTCGCTCCTCGAGGCGGCGTGCGCGCGGGCGCGCGCCGAAGGGCGCCACCCGGTGCTCGACGTGATGGACGACAGCCTCGCAGCCATTGCCATGTACGAGCGCAGAGGCTGGCGCCAGGCCGGCAGCGTGGCGTGGAAGGGCGACGCGGCCGGCCGCAGACTGCTCTACTACGTGGCGCCGTCGGCAAACCCGCGCGAGTGAGCGAGGGACTCCGGGAAGCCAGGAGGGCGCGGTGAAGGTGCCGTGCCGCGGTGAGCGCAGGGTTGCGGTGAGCGCAGGGTTGCGGTGAGCGCCTGGGCCGCGCGGGCGTGCTCGCCACCCGGAGTCGTGCCCGCTGGACGGAGGCGTGCCCGCTGTCCGTGGACGTGGCGGCTGCACGGCACTGTGGGCGCCATAGCGAGCCGTACCCAGCGCCAGCGCGCAGGCTGCCGATGCACCTGCGGCAGCGCTCCATGGACACAATCAGCCTCGGCCCCTGCCCACCCGAGTTGCCGACCACATTGCGTCGCTGACGCGATAATCCCCGACTCACAAGCCTAGGCCGCAGGTTCATACCCTTCGGATCGCTGCAAGGGTTTGCGAGACCCCCCTCGGTCGCGGCTGGCCTGTGCAGGCAGCGACCCGACGTGCCGCCCGCCGCGTCCGCGGCTCTTCCCAGGCGCCCGCCGCCTCTCCCCACGAGCCCGCCGCGCCACCGGACGGCCCCGCCCGGGTCTCGGGCGCGCCCTCCCACGCCGTCACAGGCCGAAACGCGTCTTGGCCAGGTCGGCCAGGTGCCGGCCGATCGCCAACGAGGCGGTCGCCGCCGGCGAGGGCGCGTTGAGCACGTGCAATGCCCGGTCGCTCTCGCGGATGACGAAGTCGTCGAGGAGCTTGCCGTCCCGACCGAGCGCCTGCGCGCGCACACCGGCGCCGCCGCGCCGTACGTCGTGCACCCCCAGCTCGGGCAAGAGGCGCCGGATGGCGTTGACGAACGCCACCTTTGAGAACGAGCGGTAGTACTCGTAGACGCCCACGCCGAGGAAGCGCCCGGCCATTCGCCACAAGCCGGGGTAGCTGAGGCTGTCGACGGTGTCGCGCAGGCTCACGTCGAGGATGCTGTAGCCCTCGCGGTCGAACGCGAGCACGGCGTTGGGCCCGGCCTCCACGTCGCCGTGGACGGTGCGGGTGAGGTGCACGCCGAGGAACGGCAGGTCGGGGTCGGGCACCGGGTAGATGAGGCCGTTGACGAGGCCTGCGCGTTCGGGGGCGAGCACCATGTACTCGCCGCGGAAGGGGATGATGCGCACGTCCAACGGCACCCCCGCCAAGCGCGCCACGCGGTCTGCCTGGAGGCCGGCACAGCCGATCAGGTGGGCGGCCTCGATGCTCCCTGCAGTGGTGGCGAGGCGCACGCTGTCGGCGTCGGTGTGGATGCCGGTGACGGCGCTGCCGGTCTCCACCACGCCGCCGCGCTGCTCGACCTCGGCACGCATGCTGGCGACGACCGCCTTGTAGTCGGTGATGGCGGTGTGTGGCGAGTGGATGGCGCGCAGGCCGGCGGCGTGAGGCTCGATCTCACGCAGCTCGTCGGCATCGAGCAGGCGCAAGCCGGGGACGCCGTTCTCGGTGCCGCGCTCGTAGAGGTCCTGCAGGCGCGGCAGCTCCTCGGGGCGGGTGGCCACGATGACCTTGCCCACGTCGCGGTAGGCGACGCCGTGCTCGTGGCAGAACTCTCGCAACAGCCCCACGCCCTGAACGCACAGCCTGGCACGAAGCGAGCCGGGCCGGTAGTAGATGCCGGAGTGCACGACGCCGGAGTTGTGCCCGGTCTGGTGCCGGCCGACGTCCGGCTCTTTCTCCAGCACGGTGATGCGGAGCTGCGGATGGCGGTCTTGCAGGGAGAGGGCCGTGGCCAGGCCCACGATGCCCCCGCCGACGATGGCGATGTCGGGGCGGTCGGGGTCCACGGCCGCTACGCCGAGCGTTCGGCCGCGACGGTATCGAGGCGCCGCCCGCGGCCGCGGAAGCGAGCGGCGGGCGCGTCGGATTCGGGGTCGGTTCGCGCAAGGGCGCCGTCTCGAGCGAGGACGTCGCGAGCGAAGACGAGGACGTCGCGAACGAGGACGTCGTGAGCCAGGACGATGAGCGGCATAAGGCCTCCTGGAGCGATCGCTGAGCCAACTCTACCGCGCTGGCTGCCGGCCCGGCCGGCAACCACACCCGGCCAAACTTGATATGAACAGACTCATATCTGTTGACAATGGAACGCTGCCTAGCTATACTCGCTAGCAGTGAGTATTGCGTCGACTATACTCAGGTTTTGTGACGTCGAATGCAAGTCGGACTTGAGCGCAATCCCGAGGCAAAAGAGGAGTTCCAACCATGGCTAAGGCAGTAGGCATCGACCTCGGCACGACCAACAGCGTGATCGCCATCATGGAGTCGGGCGAGCCGACGGTGCTCGTGAACAGCGAAGGCAACCGCACCACGCCGTCGGTGGTGGCCTTCAAGGACGACAACCGGCTGGTCGGGCAGGTCGCCAAGCGCCAGGCCGTGCTCAACCCCAGGGGCACGTTGTTCGAGGTCAAGCGCTTCATCGGCCGGACCTGGGAAGAGGCGAAGCACGAGGCCGAGCGCGCGCCCTACGAGGTCGTGCAGGGCGATGACGGCGGCGTGCGCTTCGTCGTTGGCGACACGAAGTACACACCCGAGGAGATCTCCGCGATGGTGCTGCGCAAGATGGTGGACGACGCCAGCGAGCGCCTCGGCGAGAAGATCACCAAGGCCGTCATCACCGTGCCCGCCTACTTCAACAACTCGCAGCGCGAGGCCACCCAGAACGCCGGCAAGATCGCCGGCCTGGAGGTGTTGCGCATCGTCAACGAGCCCACGGCGTCGTCGCTCGCCTACGGCATGGAGAAGAAGGGCAACGAGACCATCCTGGTGTTCGACCTGGGCGGCGGCACCTTCGACGTGTCGGTGCTCGAGGTCGGTGACGGGGTGTTCGAGGTGCGCTCCACCTCCGGCGACACCCACCTGGGCGGCTCCGACATGGACCACGCCATCGTCGACTGGATGGCCGGCGAGTTCAAGAAGGAATACAACGTCGACCTGCGCAAGGACAAGCAGGCGCTGCAACGCCTCATCGAGGCGGCCGAGAAGGCCAAGATCG
>CAYOXR010000237.1:0-2437 GCA_964407955.1 uncultured bacterium
GTTGCCACGCGCGCTTCCTTTCCAGGTCCTCAGTCGGTGTGCGGGTTCGGCTTGTCCGGATCGATGCCCAAAGCGTCGCGCGCCTTCTCGACCACCGAAGCCGTCACCTGGCCGTCCTCGGCGAGCGCCTTCAATGTGGCCAGCACGATGTGCCCGGCATTCACCTCGAAGAACTCACGCAGCTCCTCACGGGCTTCGCTGCGCCCGAAGCCGTCGGTCCCCAGGGTCACAAGCGGCCCCGGCAGATGGCGCGCCAGTGCATCCGGCAGGATCTTCATGTAGTCCGAAGCGGCGACGAACACGCCCTTGGCACCCTCGAGCTGGCGCCGGGCGAACGGCACGCGAGGCTCCTGTTCGGGATGCAGGCGGTTGTAGCGTTCCGCCTCCAGAGCATCGACGTGGAGGGCCTTGTAGGAGGTGACGCTCCACACGTCGGCGGCCACCTTGTAATCCTGCTCGAGGATGCGGCTGGCCTCCAGCACCTCGTTCATGATCGACCCGCTGCCGAAGAGCTGGGCATGCAGCTTGCTGCGCTTCCTGGCGGCGGGGCGGAAGAGGTACATGCCCTTGATCACGCCCTCCTCGAGCGCCTCGCGACCGAGGTGCTCGGGCGCCGCCGGTTGCGCATAGTTCTCGTTGCCGACGGTGAGGTAGTAGAAGACGTCGTCCTGCTGCTGGTACATGCGCCGCAGACCTTCGCGGACGATGATGGCGATCTCGAAGGCGAAGGCCGGGTCGTAGGCGAGCACGTTGGGCACGGTGTAGGCCAGGACGTGGGAGTGGCCGTCCTGGTGCTGGAGCCCCTCCCCCGCGAGGGTGGTACGCCCAGCGGTGCCGCCGACCAGGAAGCCGCGCGCGCGGCTGTCGCCGGCGGCCCAGATCAGGTCGCCGATGCGCTGGAACCCGAACATCGAGTAGTAGATGAAGAACGGGGCGGTGTTCACGCCGTAGCTGGCGTACGCGGTGCCCGCGGCCAGGAACGACGCCATCGAGCCAGCCTCGGTGATCCCCTCCTCGAGGATCTGACCGTCGCGCGACTCCTTGTAGAAGAGCAGGTTCTCGCTGTCCACCGGCTCGTAGAGCTGCCCCACGTTGGAGTAGATGCCGATCTGGCGGAACAGCGCCTCCATGCCGAAGGTCCGTGCTTCATCCGGCACGATCGGCACGACCAGCCTGCCCCAGGTGTCGTCGCGCAACAGCTTGCGCAACACGCTCACGAAGGCCATGGTGGTCGACACCTCGCGGCCGTCGGTGCCCTCCATGAACTCCTCGAAGCTCTCTGCCGCCGGCGGGTCCAGACGTTCGGACTGCGGCGCGCGGGCCGGCATGAAGCAGCCCAGCTCGTTGCGCCTCGCCAGCAGGTAGCTCAGCTCCGGGCTGTCGTCCGGCGGGCGGAAGAACGGGTACTTCGTGATCTCGTCGTCGCGGACGGGCAGGTCGAAGCGGTCCCGGAAGGCCTTCATCTGGTCCACGTCGAGCTTCTTCTGCTGGTGGGTGACGTTCTTGGCCTCGCCGGCCTCGCCCATCCCGTAGCCCTTCACCGTTCGGAACAGAATGGCGGTCGGCGAGCCGCGGTGCTGGACCGCGCTCTGGAACGCGGCGTAGATCTTCACCGGGTCGTGGCCGCCGCGGTTCAGCTGGGCGATGTCGTCGTCGGTCCAGTCCTCGATCATCTTCTTCAGCTCGGGGGTGTTGAAGAACCGGTCGCGGAGCTCCGGTGCGCCGAACGCCGCGTAGCGCTGCGACTCGCCGTCGACCATCTCCTCGAAGCGGCGTGCCAGCACGCCGCCTGAATCGCGGGCGAGCAGCTCATCCCACTTGCTGCCCCAGGCCACCTTGATCACGTTCCAGCCCGCGCCCCGGAAGATGGCCTCGAGCTCCTGGATGATCTTGCCGTTGCCGAAGACGGGGCCGTCGAGGCGCTGCAGGTTGCAGTTGACGACCCAGATGAGGTTGTCGAGCTTGTTGCGGGCGGCCACACGGATGGCGCCCAGCGTCTCCACCTCGTCGGTCTCGCCGTCGCCCACGAAGGCCCACACCTTGCCGTCGCCGGGCGAGAACAGCCCGCGGTCCTCGAGGTAGCGGCGGAAGCGCGCCTGGTAGATCGACGCCAGTGGCCCCAGGCCCATCGACACCGTGGGGAAGGACCAGTAGTCCTTCATCAGCCACGGGTGGGGGTAGGACGACAGCCCCGGGTGCTCTTGCAGCTCACGCCGGAAGTTGCGCATGGCCTCGACCGGGAAGCGACCCTCGAGGAAGGAACGGGCATAGATGCCGGGGCTGGCGTGCCCCTGGAAGTACACCAGATCCGCGTCGGCGCCGGCCGCCGGCCCGCGGAAGAAGTGGTTGAAGCCGACCTCGTACAGGGTGGCCGCCGAGGCGTAGGTGGCGATGTGCCCCCCGATCCCGGACGAGAACTTGTTCGCCCTCACCACCA
>CAYOXR010000238.1:0-1518 GCA_964407955.1 uncultured bacterium
ATCGCCCCCACCACCTGGTCGACCACCCGGCCGTCCTTGACGATGAGCAAGGTTGGAATGCTCCGCACACCGAAGCGGTTGGCCGTCATGGGGTTGTCGTCGACGTTCAGCTTGACCACCTTCAGGCGCCCGGCGAGCTCGCGCGCCAAGGCCTCCAACACCGGCGCCACCATTCGGCACGGCCCGCACCACGGCGCCCACATGTCGACGAGCACCAACGCGGGCGACGTCACGTCGGCGTCGAAGGTCGCGTCGCTGCCTGCCGTCAGCCACGGCAGGCCGGCGCCACACCGGCCGCAGCTCGGCAGCGTGCCCGCGGGTGCGTTCCTCACGCGGTTCTTCGCCCCGCATGCGGGGCAGGCGATGACGATGGCGTTCATTCCTCCAGTGTATTGGGTGTGGGCGCCTGGTCGTGACGTCGCGACCGCAGGTTCGGGTGCGGGCGTGGGTGCCGGCCCGTCCGGGTCGACACCGCCGGGCATCATCGGCCCGCATCTGCTTGCCCTCATCCCGCCGACCCCGAACGTGCCAGACTGGATGCGCCATGGTCGTCTCGCGCCCGGCCAGCGCCGTTCCGATGCTGCGCGCCGCCCGTGTGGGCGACGGAGGCTGTCGCACGAGCGCCGGCCGAGCCGGCGCCAACGCCCACGGGCCGCTCGAGGGGTCGACGCCGTGCGCGTGAGCGTCGACCTGCTCCCCGACGCCGACGCCGTGGCGGGCGCCACGGTCGTGGTGGTCGACGTGTTGCGCATGACCACGACGGCCACCGTCCTGGCCGACCTGGGCCTCGTGCATCTGGCCGTGGTTGCCGATGTCGAGCGGGCCCACGCGCGCGCGCGGGCCGACGGCGCGCTGCTGCTGGGCGAGCGCGGTACCCGCCCGCTGCCGGGCTTCGACGGCGGCAACTCGCCGGCCGAGTTCAGCGCGGCGCAGGTGCGCGGTCGTGCCGCCGTGATGTGCACGAGCAACGGCTCGGCGGCCGTCGAGGCCTGCGCCGCCGCCGAGCACCTGCTGCTGGGCTGCCTGCGCAACGGCGAGGCGGTCGCGCGTCGCGCGCTCGAGCTCACCCGCGGCCACATCCGCGTCGTGTGTGCGGGCACCGCGGGCCGGCTGTCGCTGGACGACGTCGCGGGCGCGGGGCATATCGTCGCCATGCTCGCGGCCATGGCGCCGGAGGTCGAGTTCGATGACACGGCCCTGACCGCCCGCGCCACCGCCGGCGGCCACATCCCCGGGCTCCTCGCCGCCTCGCGTCACGGACGCACGCTGTTCGCTGCCGGGTTCGCCGACGACCTGCTGCTGGCCGCGCAGCGCGACGTCTCCCCGGGCGTGATGGAACGCGTCGCGGGCTCGCGCGACGCGTTCCGCCCCATGCGACCGTGAGCCGCCCGGCCGCCGTGGCGGCCTCCGCGCCGGCGCCGGCTGGCGACCTACACTGGGGGCGACGGCCCGTCGCCCGCTGCGGCGCGCCGCCGGCGGCGGAGGGGGCGGAAGATGTACGGACATGCCGAGGTGTCG
>CAYOXR010000239.1:0-3664 GCA_964407955.1 uncultured bacterium
GAGCTACATGCTGAACCTGATCGACACCCCCGGCCATGTCGACTTCGGCTACGAGGTGTCTCGCGCGCTGCGCGCCTGCGAGGGGGTGCTGCTGGTGATCGACGCCAGTCAGGGGGTGGAGGCGCAGACCATCCAGAACGCCCTGCTGGCTGTCGACAACGGGCTGGAGGTCCTGCCCGTGGTCAACAAGATCGACCTGCCAAACGCCGATCCCGACGGTGCGCTGGTGGAGCTCGAGGAGGTCGTGGGGATCCCTGCCGATCACGCCGTGAAGGTCTCGGCGAAGACGGGAGAGAACGTCGAGGCCGTGTTGGAGGCGATCGTCGAGTTCCTGCCGCCGCCTCGCTTCGAGCCGCACGCCCCTCTCCGAGCGCTCATCTTCGATGCCTTCTACGACAGCTACCAGGGCGTGATCCCCTTCCTTCGGGTACTCGACGGGCGACTCCGAGCGGGCGACCGGATCCGCATCTTCAGCACTGGCAAGGAGTTCGAGGTCGACAACGTGGGCTTCTTCGAGCCGGGCCTCGCGGTGACCGACGAGCTCGGTCCCGGGGAGGTCGGCTGGCTCACCGCCAGCATCAAGGACATCTCGGACACCCAGATCGGCGACACCATCACCACCGCGGAGCGCCCCACCGACCACCCGGAACCCGGCTTCATGCCGGCACAGCCGGTGGTGTTCTCCGGGCTCTATCCCACCGACAGCGAGGACTACGGCCGCTTGCGCGAAGCGCTGGAGAAGCTCAGCCTCAACGACGCGGCCTTCACCTTCGAGCCCGAGACCAGCGAGGCGCTGGGGTTCGGCTTCCGCTGCGGCTTCCTCGGGCTGTTGCATGCCGACATCGTCCAGGCGCGGCTGGAGCGCGAGTACGACCTCGCACTCATCGCCACGGCCCCCGCCGTCGTCTACCAGGTGACGACCACGCTCGGCGTCACCGAGCTCATCCAGAACCCGGCCGCGCTTCCCGACCCCGATCGCGTCGAGGCGATCCGCGAGCCCTTCGTGCGGCTCAGCGTATACCTGCCCGAGGCGTATGTCGGCTCCGCCATGGGTCTGCTGCAGGAGAAGCGTGGTGAGATGCGCGATATGGTCTACCACGGCCGGCGCGTGGAGCTGCGCTACGAGGTCCCGTTCGGGGAGATCCTCTACGACTTCCACGATCGGCTCAAGAGCCTCACGCGTGGCTACGCCAGCATGGACTACGACTTCATCGGCTACCGGGAAGGCGACCTGGTCAAGGTCGACGTGCTGGTGAACGAGGAGCGCGTCGATGCGCTCTCGATCATCGCCCACCGGGACAAGGCCTACGAGGTCGGCCGGCGCATCGTCGATCGCATGGCCGCGGTCATCCCGCGCCAGATGTTCGCCGTCCCCATCCAGGCCGCTGTCGGTGGCAAGATCCTGGCGCGCGCCACCGTGCGGCCGTTCCGCAAGGACGTCACGGCGAAGTGCTACGGCGGCGACATCACGCGCAAGAAGAAGCTGCTCGAGAAGCAGAAGAAGGGCAAGGCGCGCATGAAGCAGCTCGGCACGGTCGAGGTGCCGCAGGAAGCGTTCCTGGCAGTCCTGGGCGCGGAGGAATGAGGAGCGACCGACGGCGCGGACCGCGCAGCCTTCGCACCCAGCTCGCCTGGGTGATCGCGCTGCTGTCGGGGCTGCCCAACGTGCTGTTGGTGGGCACGGTGCTCCTCCCGACCTACAGCCGGACGGCGTCGTTGACGCCCGGGGTGTGGCTGTTCGTCACGGGTTGGCTGATCGTCGTCGTGGGCGTCTCCGTGTTCGTCGGCTACGCGCTGGCCGCGCAGCTTCTGGCGCCGCTGTCCAGCGTGTCCGAGGAGATCGAGGCCCTGCCGCGCGAGGCGCAGGACGCGCGTCTCGCCATCGGCGGACGCGAGCCTCGCGAGGTGTTGGCCGTGAAGCGCGCCTTCAACGCCATGCTGCAGGAGGTCCGACAGGAGCAGGCCCGGCGCAGCGCGTTCACCGCAGCCCTGATGCACGATCTGAAGACCCCGCTGGTGGCGGCCAATCACCTGCTCAAGCTCGTGCGTGACCGTGAGGAGCTCACCCGGGAGCAGCGCATCGACGTGGTCAGCCGGCTGTCGACGGAGAACCAGGCGCTCATCGATCTGGTGCAGAAGATGGTCGACGCTCACCGCCTGGAGCTCGAGGACGTGCCGTTGAAGCGCGAGGCGACCGACCTGCGCGTGCTCGTGGGGGAGGTTCTGGCACGCCTCGAGCTGCTGGCCCGCGAGCGCGGCGTAACGGTCTCCGTCCAGGGGGACGCGAAGGCCACGGTGGATCGCAAGGAGATCGAGCGGGGGCTGTACAACCTCATCAGCAATGCGGTGCGCTACGCGCGCTCGCGGATCGAGGTGGAGGTGTTCCCGGGCATGGTGCGCATCAGCGATGACGGGCCGGGCCTGCCGCAGCCGCTGGAGAGGCTGGCGCAGCCGTTCAACGGACAGCCGGTGGACATCGCGGGGCGCCGCTACACCGCCGGGGCCGGCGGCCTGGGCCTGTTCATCGCCAGGCGGGTGCTCGAGGCGCATGGCGGGCGCCTGGTGACGGAATCGAGCGGCGAGCACGGCACCACCCTGCTCGCCTACCTCGGGCAGGGGCAGGCGTGACGGGAGAGCTCACAACGCGGACCTCGCCGCTCGCCCTCGACGGCGGCGGGACGCGAGGCGGTGAGCGGAGATGGTGAAGGTCCTGATCGCCGACGACCACCCGCTGTTCCGGCTGGGGCTGGCGATGGCGCTGGGTCTCGAAGGCTTCGAGGTGACCGGCGAGGCGGAGAACGGTCGCCAGGCGGTGGAGCGTTGCCGGGGGGGCGGGGTGGACGTGGTGCTCATGGACGTGAAGATGCCGGACATGGACGGGATCGAAGCGTGCCGCCGGATCTGCGCGAGTGAGCCGGCGCCTGCGGTGGTGATGCTCACCACGTTCGAGGAGGCCGGCCTGCAGCTTGCGGCGCGCGAGGCCGGTGCCACCGCCTTCCTCTCCAAGGAGACCGAGCCACGCGAGCTGGCGCGGCTGCTGCGCGCCATCCTCGACGACCCGGAGCGGGAGTGGATGCCGCGCGTGGAGCTTCCCCGACTGACGCCTCGCGAGGCGCAGACGCTGGCGCTGATGGCCGCGGGTCTCTCCAACAAGGCGATCGCCAAGGAGCTGCAGATCAGCCCCGAGACGGTGAAGGACTATCTTCAGGGAGCGTTCCGCAAGCTCGAGGTGCGCGACCGCGTCAGCGCGGCCAGGCGGGCGGCGGAGCTGGGACTGATCTGAGGGTGGCGCAGGCGCCCGGCACCGCCGGGACGGCGTGCGCCCAGCCGCGCGCGGCATCGAACCAGGCCGGCGGCGCGGCGTGCGGCCGGGGCCGTTAGCCTGCTGGCATGACGCGCTCCACTGCCCGCTGCCGCCGTGGTGACGGCAGCCGCGGCCTCACGTTGCTCGAGCTGCTGGTGGCGTTGGGGCTGGCGGCCGTCGTGCTGGGCGCCGGGTTGGCAGGCATCCAGCCCGGTGGGGCCGCGCGCGCGGCACGATCCGCCCGGGCGTTCCTGCTGTGGGCGCGGCTCGAAGCGATGTGGAGCGGGCGGTCGGTAGCCGTGGTGCAGGCGTCGTGGCCGGGGCTGGTCGCCCGCGCCGCGGACGGCTCGGGACCTTCGG
>CAYOXR010000240.1:0-5216 GCA_964407955.1 uncultured bacterium
GACGGGCAGACCATCATCCTGGACTCCGGCACGACGGCGATCGCCGTGGCCCGGGCCTGTCACGACAAGCGGGTAAGCGTCCTGACGCTTGACCTGAAGGTGGCCGAGGAGCTCGCCGACGCGCCGGCCGTGACGGTGCACGTCATGGGCGGCCAGCTGCGCAGGGGCTTCTACTCGCTGGTCGGGCCGCATGCCGAGCAGGCGCTCCGCCAGTTCCACGTCAACACCTTCTTCCTGGGTGCGGATGCCGTATCCGTCGGGGGCGGCGTCACCAACGCGACCACGGAGGAGGTCAACGTCAAGCGGCTGGCGATCGCGGCCGCGCGCACCGTGGTGCTCGTGGCGGACGCCACGAAGTTCGGCCACGATGCCATGTTCACGGTGTGTCCGCTCGGGGATGTGGACCGCGTGATCACGGATCGAAGCCTCGCGCTGTCAGACCAGGAGGAGTTGGCCGAAGCCGGCGTGGCCTTCGACATCGTTTAGGAGATCAGGTCGTGTCCCGTACGTTCATGGGAGTCGATATCGGTACCTATAGCTCTAAGGGCGTCGTCCTCGACGAGTCCGGCGCCCTGCTGGCGCACGTCGAGAAGGCGCACGAGCTGAGCGTCCCCGCGCCGGGACAGGCGGAGCACGATGCCGAGAAGACGTGGTGGGGAGGCTTCGTCGCGGTGTGCCGCGAGCTCTTGGCGCAAGGCGGCGTGGACCCCGGGCGTGTTGCTGCTGTCGGATGCTCGGCGATAGCACCGGCCGTCGTCCCGCTCGACGCGCACGGGCAGGCGCTACGGCCAGCGATCCTGTACGGAATCGACGTGCGTGCCGAGGAAGAGATCAGGTTTCTCAACGCCACCCTCGGAGAGGGCCGCATCCGGGCGCACACCGGAGCGTCGTTGTCGTCGCAATCGGCGGGCCCCAAGATCCTGTGGCTGGCGCGGCACGAGCCGGACGTCGTCGAGAAGACCGCGACGTTCGCTTCGGCAACCACCTTCCTGGTCCATCGACTCACCGGCCGCCTCGCGCTGGACCGCTACACCGCGACGGCGTTCGCCCCGCTGTTCAACGTGCACGCTGTGGCATGGGACGCCGAGCTCGCCGAGCCCGTGTGTTCGCCCGATCGCCTGCCGGAGCTGTTCTGGGCGACCGATGTGGTGGGCCATGTGACCGAAGCGGCGTCGCAGGCGACGGGCCTGCCGCAAGGTGTGCCGGTGATCGCGGGCACGGCCGACGCGGCCGCGGAGGCCGTGGGCGCGGGCGCAAGCCGGGTGGGGGACCTGATGGTGATGTACGGCTCGTCTGGCTTCTTCATTCTGCTGACCGGGCAGCTCGGTTCGTCGACGACGCTGTGGCCGGCGGTGTGGCTCCAGCCCGGCCAGAGCGTATTGACCGCCGGCTCCTCGACGTCCGGCGCCTTGCTGAAGTGGTTCCTGGCCGAACTGGACGCTCCAACCGAGGGTGCCTCGGAAGAGGCTGCGCTCGGTGCGCTCAACGCGCTTGCTGCGGGCGTGCCAGCGGGCTCGGAAGGGCTCGTGGTGCTGCCGTACTTCAGCGGTGAGCGCACGCCAATTCGTGACGCACGGGCGCGCGGCGTCATCGCCGGTCTGAGCCTACGGCACGGTCGCGCCCACCTCTACCGCGCGTTCCTGGAAGCCACGGCCTACGCCATCCGGGACAACGTCGAGGCGATGCGTGCCGAGGGCGAGCCCATCGAGCGCGTGCTGTCGGTCGGCGGCGGGACCCGAAATCGGTTGTGGCTCCAGATCGTCAGCGACGTCACGGGCTTGGAGCAACACGTCCCCGCCCAAGAGGGTGGGGCCGCACTGGGCGATGCCTTCCTCGCGGCGCTGGGGGTCGGCGCGGTCGCGGAGCTGAGCGCGATCGCCAGGTGGTTGGGCAGCTACGAGCGCGTCCGACCCGACATGGAAATCCACTCCGCCTACGAGGCGTACTTCCGCGTTTATCGGGACCTCTACCGGTCCAGCGCACGTGAAGTCCACGAGCTGGCAGCGCTGGCCGGGCGGCCCGGTTGGAAACTTGGAGGGTGAGCGATGGACCAGAGTCTGCTGGAGGTGTTCGGAAAGCACAAGCCTGTCATCGGGATGGTCCACTTCCCGCCGTTGCCGGGGACCCCGCTTTACGACGAGGGAGGTGGATTGGACCATATCCGCGCGTCGGTCGAGGCCGACCTCGAGGCCCTGCAGGACGGTGGCATCGACGCGGTGATGTTCGGCAACGAGGGGGACCGGCCCTACCTTACGTCAGCGGGGCTCGAGACGGTGGCGATCATGACGAGCGTCATCGCCAGCCTGACCTCGCACCTCAGGGTGCCCTTCGGCGTCGACGTGCTGTGGGATCCGAAGGCGGCCATCGCCGTGGCCATGGCCACCGGCGCGAGGTTCGTGCGCGAGGTGTTCACCGGCCTGTTCGCCGGCGACCTGGGGCTGTGGACAACCGCCTGCGGTGAGGCGCTGAGGTACCGGCGCAGCATCGGGGCCGAGCACGTTCGGCTTCTCTACACCATCAACGCCGAGTTCGCGTCGCCCGTCGACGCACGGGACATCGGCTCGGTCGCTCGCAGCGTCGTGTTCTCCTCCATCCCCGACGGCATCTGCGTTTCAGGACCGATGACCGGAGAGTCCGGTGGCGTGGAGCAGCTCCGCATCGTGAAGGTTGCGTCCGGAACCGTGCCCGTGTTCGCCAACACCGGCGTCACCGCCGATTCCGTCGCCTCGATCCTCGAGGTCTGCGACGGCGCCATCGTGGGTACCTACTTCAAGCGCGATGGGGTGACGTGGAACCCCGTCGATGTCCAGCGGGTCGAGAAGCTCATGACCGCCGCCCGGGCCGGCGCGGCCAGGAGCGGCTAGCGCGGTCGTCGAGGAGCAGCCATGGAAGGCATCGACCAGGAAGCATTGCGGGTAGCGACGAAGCTGATGGGAAGCGAAGAGGCGGCGGTGGCGTACTTCCGGAAGCTCGAAGCGTGGGATCCCGAGTTTGGGCGCCTGACCCAGCAGTTCGGGTGGGCCGGCATGTATGCCAGGACAGTCCTGGACGACCGCACCAGGGAGCTCGTGGCCGTCGCCGCGCTGTGCACTCTGGGCAAGACGGCGCAGCTCAAGGATCACATGCTGATGGCCCTCCGCTTCGGCGCAACCAAGGCCGAGGTCCTGGAGGTGCTACTGCAGCTCGTGGTGTTCTGCGGCTTTCCCACGGCGCTGAACGGGTTGCCAGTGCTGGATGCCGCACTTCGTGAGTTCGCTGACGCGGGGGGCGGAGAACGGGGGTGAGAGAACCGAGATCGTGATGGCCTGAACACACTTGTTGGGACTCGCACGAGGAGGAGTTGTGAAGAGACACAGACTGTTGGTGTGGTTGGCGTCCCTGGCCATGGCTGGAGGGCTTCTGTCCTTCGCCGCCGGCCAATCGCTGACACTGGTTGGGTGGGCCTACGCACCCGATTACGCGAAGGCGTTGCTGCAGCAGTTCACCCAGGAGTACGGCATACAGGCGACCTTCGACGGGTTGCCCAGTGGTGCCACCTACAGCCAGTTGCTTGCGACCAAGTTCCTGTCGCGTGAGCCGATCGACGTGCTGTACCTGGAGGACTTCAGCCTGACGCCCTTCATCGCGTCCGGGTGGCTCAAGCCGCTCAAAGACTTTGCGCCGCCCGGTGCCATTGCGGCGCTCGAGCAGCAGATGACGCCGTCCTTCGTCTCTGCTTGGACCGTGAACGGTGAGCTCTACGCGCTTCCCTACTACCAGACCGTGTGGTTGCCGGTCTACAACAAGGACATGTTCGCCAAGGCGGGCATCACCGCCTTCCCGGACACTTGGGCTGGACTCAAGGAGGCCGCGCTGAAGATCAAGCAGGCCGGCATCCTCGATTACCCGATCACGCTTCCGATCGCGAACACCTGGACCGACAAGTACCAGCTCTTCAGCATGGTGTACTCCCAGGGCGGCCGGATGTTCGATGATCAGCTGAACCCGTTGTTCGACCAGCCCAACTCGGCCTTCCGCACGGCGTTGAACTGGCTCTTGGACGGCATCTATACCTCGAAGTTCATCAACCCCAAGTCGCTCGAGACCAACGAGGCCGACAACTGGCGCGCGTTCGCCGACGGGCAGGCCGCCATTTCGATGATCCCCGGCTACCGGGCCGCGCAGATCTTCGACCCCTCGGTTTCCAAGGTCACGGACGCCGCGGCACTGGCGCTGACGCCCGGAACGACGCATGACACCGTGGCGTGGTCGAGAGGCTACGTGGTCGGCGCCTATGAGAATGCCCAGGACAGCCAGATCTGGGACCTCATCGACTTCCTGGGAGGGAAGGGCAAGGACGGCACGTATCCGGGCCGCCGCGGCTGGATGCAGAACTACTTCCTCGACAGCGGCTACGGCTTCATCTGGAACGACCCGGGCGTTCACCAGGCGCTGACCCAGCGCTTCGGTGACAACGTCGAAGTCATCCGGAAGCAGACGGCAGCGTCGCGTTCGCTGCCGCAGGCCCCATGGATGGCGTCGTGGGTGCTCAACTCGGAGCAGGAGATCAACCGGGCCCTGACCCGTGAGATCTCGGTCGACCAGGCGGTCAAGAACCTGGCCAGCAGCTGGGCGACGGACCGGCAGAGGTTCCCCGGCTACTAGGAACACGGCGGGCGATGGGCCGGACACGGTACCGGATCCATCGCCCGCCCGCCGGGGGCGTCACAGGAGGGGCCTGGTGAAACGCGGCGACCACAGCGGGCGCATGTTCGCTCTCGGGGCGGTAGGCCCGACGATGCTGGTGATGCTGGCGTTGGTAGGCGGCCCCATCGCCTACTCGCTCTATATCAGCTTCCACTCGTGGTATCTGACGCAACCGTCGACGATCGGCACGTTCACCGGGCTGAGCAACTACGCCCAGGTGTTGCACGACGACCGGTTCTGGCGATCCGCGCGCGTCACGCTGACCTTCGTCGTGCTCACCGTGAGCCTGGAGGTCGTGGCCGGTATGGCCGTCGCCATGCTGATCAACCAGGTCCGGCGCTTCCAGGGCGTTCTGCTGGGCCTGATCATCATCCCGTGGGCCATCCCCAACGTCGTCAACGCGCTGATGTGGAAGTGGATCCTCAACCCGTACTATGGCGCCCTCGACGGCGCGCTCTACTCGCTGGGCATCATCCACGACTACACCAGCTTCCTGCGCTTCCCCCTCGCGGCCATGATCGCGGTGGCCA
>CAYOXR010000241.1:0-3112 GCA_964407955.1 uncultured bacterium
CATCGCACAACTCGCTGTGCACCGGGCACCTCCTGAGAGCGGCCGACGACGCGCAGAGATCGCGCTACCTGCCGGCGCTCGCCAGCGCCGAGCGCCTCGGCGCCTGGTGCCTGACCGAGCCCGGCTCGGGGTCGGACGCGGCAGCGCTCGTGACGCGTGCCGACGACCGCGAGGGCGACTTCGTCATCACTGGCGCGAAGGTGTTCATCACCCAGGGCACGGTGGCCGGCACCTACGTGGTGATCGCCCGGACGGATCCGCCCGCCGAGGGGCGAAGCAAGTCGCACGGCATCAGCGCCTTCGTGGTGGACGGCGACAGTCCGGGCCTCATCCGCGGCACGCCGGAGAAGAAGCTGGGGCTGCACAGCTCCGACACGACGCCGCTCACCTTCGAGGACCTGGTCGTGCCCGAGACCAACCTGCTGGGCAGGCGCGGCGAGGGCTTCGAGGACGTCAAGTTCGTGCTGGACGGCGGGCGCATCGGTATCGGGGCGATGGGCATCGGCCTAGGGCGCGCCGCGCTGGAGACCGCGGCGCGCTACGCGTCGACGCGCGAGCAGTTCGGCCGGCCCATCGCCCGGCATCAGGCGGTGGCGTTCAAGCTCGCGGAGATGGCCACCGAGCTCGAGGCGGCGCGTTTGCTGGTGCTGAAGGCGGCCGCACTTCGCGACGCCGGCCGCGATCACACGCTGGCCGCCTCCATGGCCAAGCTCAAGGGCAGCGTCGCCGGCGTGGCCGCGTGCGACGCCGCCATCCAGATCCTCGGAGGCTACGGCTACGTGACGGAGTACGAGGTGGAGCGCATGTGGCGAGACGCCCGCTTGACGCGCATCGGCGAGGGCACGGACGAGATCCAACACCTGGTCATCGCCAAGGAGCTGCTGGCGGCCTACGCCGCTTGAGCCGTCGCGTCCCGCGTCGTGGCCGGGGCGCTGCTCGGCGATCCCTCAGGCCGCGCGCGGCGCGCTTCGCTCCAGGGCCTCGGCATCCACCAGCGTCAGCGCCTCGGCAACGAGCTCGGGCCCCGCGCCGGGCCGGATCGCCCCCTCGCTCAGGTGCCGCCGCCAGCGCTTCCCACCGGGCACGCCGCGGAACAGCGCGAGCAGGTGACGGGTCAGGGCGTGCAAGCTGGCGCCCCTCTCGAGGCTCGCCTCGATGTACGGGAGCATGCGCTCCACGACCGCTCGCCGGCTCACGGCCGGCCGGCCGCCCGGTGTGCCGGCATGGAAGCGGCCGTCGGCGCCCGCCAGCAGCATCGGATCGTCGTACACGGCACGGCCGATCATCACGCCGTCGACACGCTCGAGGTGCCGGGCGGCGTCATCCAGGTCGTTCACCCCGCCGTTCAGCTCGATCGTCAGCGCCGGCAGCGCGCGCTTCAGGCGGTAGACGTCGGCATGCCGCAAGGGCGGCACCTCTCGGTTCTGCCTGGGGCTGAGCCCGCTCAGCCACGCCTTGCGTGCGTGCACCGCGAAGGCGTCCGCGCCAGCCGTCGCGACCATCGTCACGAAGCGCTCCATGTCCTGGTAGCGGTCGAGCGCGTCGATCCCGATACGGTGCTTCACCGTCACCGGCAGCCGCACCGCTTCACGCATGGCGGCCACCAGCTTCGCCACGTCGTCGGGGCGCGCCATGAGGCAGGCGCCGAAGTTCGCCGTCGACACCCGCGTGCTGGGGCAGCCGACGTTCAGGTTCACCTCGTCGTACCCTCGCTCCTCGGCGATCCTCGCCGCCTGGGCAAGCGCCGACGGGTCGTCGCCCGCGAGCTGCAGAGCCAGCGGCCGCTCGTCGGGTTGGAAGCCGATCAGCCGCTCCCGGTCACCGTGCAGCACCGCACGCGCCGTCACCATCTCGGTGTAGAGAAGGGTGTGGACGGTGATGCCACGCAGGAGATACCGGAAGTGCCGGTCGGTGCGATCCATCATCGGCGCCACCGACAGCGGCCGCACGCAAGCCCGGCGGCTCACGGCCCGGACCTCGGCGGCGTGCGCCTGGGCGCACGAAAGGCGACGTTCTCCCATTCGCCCTCCTCGACCACCCGCAGCGCGGGGTTGCGCTCGCGGAAGTACGCCACCACCGCCTGGACGAGGTCCTCCGGGGTGGAGGCGGCCGATGTCAACCCCACCTTCTTCACGCCTGCCAGCCACGCCTCGTCGATGTCGTCGACCCCGTCGATGCGCTGCGCCTGCGGGCAGAGGTCCTCGGCGAGCTCCAGCAGCCGCATGCCGTTCGAGCTGCTGGCGCTGGTCACCACCAGCATCAGCCCGACGGCGCCGGCGATACGCCGCACCGCGTCCTGCCGGTTCTTGGTCGCGTAGCACAGGTCGTCTGCCGGCGGCTCCACCAGCTTCGGGAACCGCCGCTTGAGCAGCGCCACCGTGCGCAGGGTGTCGTCAACGGACAACGTCGTCTGCGTCAAGACCACTACCTTGTCGGGGTCGGGCACGGACACCGTGGCCGGGTCTGCCAGCTCCGGGTCGTGCTTGCGGTTGCCGAGCACCGACACCACCGTCGTCTGCGCGGGCGCCTCGCCCCGCGTGCCGATCACCTCCTGGTGGCGCGTCGAATCGCCGATCAGAAGGATGTGGTAGCCGCGATTGGCATACTTCCTGGCCTCGCTGTGGACCTTCGTGACGAGCGGGCAAGTCGCGTCGACGGTGCCCAGGCCCGCCCCCTCCGCCTGCCTGCGCACCTCCGGGGAAACGCCGTGGGCGCTGAACACCACGGTGCGCGGCGCCGCACCGCCCGGCGCCAACTCGCCGAGGTCCTCGATGAAGCTCACGCCCTCGTCGCGCTCCAGGCGTTCCACAACCGTGCGGTTGTGGACGATGGAGTGGTACACCGTGGGTGCCGGCTCGCGGCGCTCCCGGTTCTCGCGCGCCGCGTCCTTCACTGCGTCGATGGCCATCACGACGCCGGCACAGAAGCCTCGGGGCTTGGCGAGGTAGAGCGTCTCGACCATGCCGCATCGATCATACCGGCCGCCTGGCCGCCTCGGACGTCGCCCGGCACCCTTGCGCTCCCCGACTGGCAGCGTGGTAGACGGCGTTCACGTCGTCTCGGCGCGTGGTCGCGACCACCGTGTCGCGCTCGCTCAGCTTGAGCTCTTCCC
>CAYOXR010000242.1:0-2429 GCA_964407955.1 uncultured bacterium
AACATCAAGCACCGCCGCAGATACGACGAGGACGCTCCTCCGGTCCCGGACTGGCGCATCACGTGCTTCTGGGTCGACAAGAAGCACCGCGGTCAGGGCATCGCCAGGGCCGCCCTCGGCGGCGCACTGGAGCAGATCGCGAAGCGCGGCGGCGGCCTGGTGGAGGCGATCTCGGAGGTGACGGCGGGCAGGAACGCCCAGGGACGGTTCCTGTTCAGCGCGACCCTCGAGCTCTTCGAGGACCACGGCTTCTCGCGCGTGCGCCAGGTCGGCAAGCACGCCTGGATCGTGAGTCGGACGCTCGAGCCGGGCTGAGCGTAGCGCGTTGCGCGAGGCCCCCCGAGCCGCTAGTGTCGCTCGCCCCGCAGGTAGGTTGCCAGCTCGTCACGCCCCGTCAGGATGTCGCCGGCAGTCAGCGCCAGCGGCGTATCGATCGTCAGGGTGTCGGGTCGAGCCATGTCGCGGTCCGGGCGTTCGAAGCGCTTGTACGACACGGTGAACGGCAAGTCCAATGCCGGCGTCTGGAATGACAGGATGTCGCCGTAGCCGTTGGGGTCGGCGCCCATGGGTGATCCCGCGATGCTGGCCAGGGCGTTGTCGTGCAACATCACCGCGACCATGCCGGCAGAGCTGAACGTGGCGCCGTTGACGAGCACCACGACGTCGCCGTGGAAGATGGGCGGCTTCGCTGGAACGCTCAGCGTCACGCCGGGCTGCTGCATCACGAGGAGGTCGCCGTCGTGCGCGACCGCTGCCGCGGACAGCGCGGCAGGGTCGCTCCCGCGTTGTGCGCTCAGCGCGTCGGAGGGCCGGACTTCCACGCCGTAGCTGTGAACGCTGCGCGCAGGCAAATGCCCGAGGAAGGCCGCCGCCACGTTGGAGTTGCCCCCACCATCGAAGCGCAGGTCGAGCACGACGCGTGATGCGCCCGCGTCGTGGACGGCCGAGAAGAAGGCGTCCACGGCGGCGCGGTAATCGGGGGAGTCGACGCAAGACAGCAGCCAGAAGACGCCGGTTCCGGAGGCTTCGTCGATGCGCCACAGGAACGTCTTCCCGCGCCCCGTCCAGGCTTCGGTCATGCCGGCCGCGCGCTGGAGGCGCGCTTGGAGGGGAGCGCCGCGATGGGCCAGATCGGCGGCCGGCGCGAGCCTCACGGACGCGTCAACGGTCGTACCGTCGGCCTTCGCCACGGTGATGCGGACCCGACCGTCCTCGAGCACCCCGAGCCAGCGGAGGACATCCTCGGCGTTCACGAACTGTCCGAGGCGGTAGCGCACCCACGCGTCGTTGCCTGGGACGAGCTCGTGCAATCGGCTCAGGAGCTGTGTCGGCGAGAGGCCGCCGAGCCGCACGAGTCGGGCCACATCGGGCAGTCCCGTGTCGAAGCCGCTCACCGGTGAAACCAGGACCGCGTCGGAGACGGAGAAGAACACGACCGGGAGGACGTGGGCGGAAGCCGCTTGCGGCGCACTGCTGGTGTGCGGGTCGCCGAGGGAGGCGAGCAGCAGTTGCAGGGCGATGGCGACGTCGCCGCGGGTCGGCGCGTCGCCCAGGCGCGCCTGTTGCGTGGCAAGGCTCTGCTCGAGCGCGGTGCGGGCCGCCTGTCGGGTGAGCGCGGGATGCACGTTCAGAAGCGTGTCGGCCGCCCACTGTAACTCGGCGCGGCCGACGCCGGGATCTACGCGTGACGGGGCGGCCGACTGGGCGTGCG
Source organism: uncultured bacterium (assembly GCA_964407955.1). Classification (GTDB taxonomy): domain Bacteria; phylum Deinococcota; class Deinococci; order Deinococcales; family Trueperaceae; genus JASBRS01. The sequence continues at coordinate 1,712 of CAYOXR010000242.1, forward strand.
TGCCGGTTGCGCTGAGCAGCAGCGCACATGCTGCGGCCGTTGCGACGGCGCGAGGGCGGAAGCGCATGTGGATCATTCGTCGTCCTTCAGGGTCTGGCGGCTGCTCCGGATGGCAAGCGGGGCGGCCTCGGCGCGCCCCGTGTGCGGTCCCCTCACCGCTTCCTACTGCCCGGCCGGAGTGTCGAGGTGGTAGTTCACGTCGAAGCTGCCACGGCTCTTCTCGCCCGTGACCTCGACGCGATATCGGCCGCTGGCTTGCAGCGGGATCGTCGTGCGGCCCGAAGCCGGCTCGCTGGCCCTTCGCGCCCAGATGGCGTTTCCCTCGGGCGACAGGAGACGCAGCGCCAGGACGCCCTTGCTGGGCTCGAGGTCGTAGCGGATCGTCAGGCTTCCGCCGGCCCTCGCTGAAACGGGACGGCTGTCGTTGCCGTCGAAGTAGCGGAAGTGCGCGCTGATGTGCCCCCGCACGGAGCTTCCGCTCCACAGCACGCGGCGGCCCCCCGTCCAGGGTGGACCCTCGACGGCGAACTCGATGCCCGCACCGAGCAGCGCCACGGCGACCAGCCCGACGGCGAGCCAGCGACGGTGCCGGCCGACGGTGCGTGTCTTTTCTGCCATTGGCATCCTCTCCTGCTCCGGCGCGCCAAGGCTTCGCCGGGGCCACGCGTCAGGATGTGCACGTCGCCGGGGCCAGGCAAGGGACACCCGTCCCAGCCTG
>CAYOXR010000243.1:0-12896 GCA_964407955.1 uncultured bacterium
TCGCGGCCACTGACTACCTCGTCTCGTTCGTCTCCCCTGGCGCGCGCTCGGATGCCAAGCGTCGATAGAGCTTGGCGAGAACGCCGTTCACGAAGCGCCCTGACTCCTCGCCGCCGAACTTCTTGGCCAGCCGGACCGCCATCTCGATCACCACCTCGGGCGGCCCCGCCGGCCCGTACCGCATCTCCGTCGCCGCCAGGCGCAGCACGTTGAGGTCTGTCTGGGCCATCTGGCCGAAGCTCCAGCCGCTCACCAGCTCGGCGAGCTCGTCGTCGATCGCCCCACGATTGCGCGCATAGGCGGTCACCAGCTCCCCGGCGAACTCGAGCGTGGCGGTGTCGAGCGCATCGCCGTAGGCGTCGTCGACCTCGGATTCGGACTCGTCCACGGCATCCTCGCGAACCTGTCGCCACACCTCCAGCAACGGCGTGCCGCCGCGCTCCGACTGGAACAGGGCGCGGAAGGCGAGCTCGCGGGCCCTGCGTCTAGCCACCTGGCGGTTCCTCGGGCACGTCGACGCTCTCCACGTTGACGGTGACGCTCACCACCTTCAAGCCGGTCATCGACGCCACCGCCTCGCGCACGGCGCGTTGCGCCTTGGCCGCCACCTCCGGCACCTCCACGCCGTACGCCACCGCCACCCGGAGCTCGACGAAGACATCGGTGCCCTCGCGATCGATCCGGATGCCCTGGGCGCGACGCCCGCTCAGGCTCTCTCCCACCCGCGGAGGCGGCTGAATGGGCCTGAGGCCCTCGATCTCGTCGAGCGCGAGATGAGCGATGCCATACAGCACGTCCGGCGAGATCTCCAGATCGACCCCTTCGGTCACGGCGTCATCCTCCTGGCGATGAAGTTGGTGTAGACCGCGCCACGGCGGAAGAAGGCGTTGTCGAGCACCTTGAGATGGAACGGCACCGTCGTCTTGATGCCCTCGATCACCGTCTCGGTGAGGGCCCGCTCCATCCGCGCGATCGCCTCCTGCCGGCTCGGCGCCCAGGCGATGATCTTGGCGATCAGGCTGTCGTAGTCGGGGGGGATACGGTAGCCGGAGTACACGTGCGAGTCCACGCGGATGCCGGGGCCGCCGGGCCAGTGCACGTCACTGATCGTGCCTGCCGAGGGGCGGAAGTCGTGATCGGGGTCCTCGGCGGTGACGCGCACCTCGATGGCATGCCCCTCCACCGTGACCTCCTCCTGCGACACCGACAGCCCCATCCCGGCCGCCACGCGGAACTGCTCCTGCACGAGGTCGAAGCGGGTGACCATCTCCGTGGTGGGGTGCTCGACCTGGATGCGAGTGTTCATCTCGCTGAAGTAGAAGTTGCCGTCACGGTCGACCAGGAACTCGCAGGTTCCGGCGCCTCGGTAGTCGATGTGCCGTGCCAGGCTCACGGCCGCCACGGTGATCCGGCGGCGGAGATCGTCGTCGACGATGCTGGGCGCCTCCTCGAGCATCTTCTGGTAACGGCGCTGGATGGAACAGTCGCGCTCGAAGAAGTGGATGACCTCGCCCTGACCGTCACCGAACACCTGGACCTCGATGTGCTTGGGCTCCTCCAGGTACTTCTCCATGTACAGCTCGGGACTCCCGAAGGCGGCCCGGGACTCTTCCTGCGCGTTCACGAACTGACGCTCGAGATCGTGTTGGCTGTGCACCACGCGCATGCCTCGGCCGCCACCGCCAGCCGACGCCTTGAGGATCAGCGGGAAGCCGATGCGCTCGGCGAACGCGCGCGCCGCGTCGAGGTCCTTCAAGGGGTCGGAGCCGGGCGTGATGGGCACACCGGCCTCCTCCGCCAGCCGCCTCGCCGCCGCCTTGTCCCCGATGCGCTGGATGGTCTCCGCGCGGGGCCCGATGAACACCAGGTTGTGCTCCTCGCACTTCTCGGCGAACTCGGGGTTTTCCGCCAGGAACCCGTAGCCGGGATGGATGGCCTCGGCCCCGGTCATCAACGCCGCCGAGAGGATGTTGCGAACGTTCAGATAGCTGCTCGCCGCGACCGGGGGCCCGATACAGATGGCCTCATCGGCGAGCAGCACTGGAAGCGAGTTCTCGTCGGCCTGCGAATAGACGACCACCGTCTGCACGCCGAGCTCGCGAGCAGCGCGGAGCACGCGCAGCGCGATCTCGCCGCGGTTGGCGATCAGGATCTTCCTGAACACGGGCGCCCTGGACCGAGCCTCAGCCCGGCTCGATGCGGAACAGCACCTGCCCGTACTCGACGGGCTCTTCGTTGCGCACCAGGATCTCGCGCACCACCCCGGACGCTTCAGCCTCGATCTCGTTCATCAGCTTCATCGCCTCGATGATGCACAGCACGGTGCCGGGCTCGACACGGTCACCCGCCTTCACGTAGGCGGGCGCGTCCGGGGCCGGCGAGGCGTAGAAGGTGCCCACGATCGGAGCCGTCACCTCTATCCAGTGAGAGGGCGGCGCGGCGGCGTCCTCTGCGGCGGCCGCCTCGGCCGCGGACACCGCGGAAGCGCCCGACTCGGGCGCCGTCGGCGCCTGCGGTCCGCCCGGCTGCGTCGCCACTGCGTAGGCCTGGGGCGGCGGCATCGGCACCGGCTCGGGCCCGCGTTTGACGTTCAGCTTGTACTCCTCGGTCTCGTAGCTGAACTCGCGCACCTCCGAGGCCGCGAGGGCATCGAGCAGCCGCTTGATGTCCTTGATGTCCATCACGCGCGCCCCAGATACTCACCGCTGCGCGTGTCGACGCGGATCACCTCGCCCTGCTCGATGAACAGCGGCACATTGACGGTCGCGCCCGACTCCAGCAGGGCGGGCTTGGTGCCTCCCGAGACGGTGTCCCCCCTCACGCCCGGGTCGGTCTGCGTGATCTCCAGCTCGACCATGTTGGGCAAGGTTACCTTCAGCGGCCTGCCCTGGTAATAGTCCACCATTACCTCCAGGTTCGGCTTCAGAAAGCGCGCGGCCTCACCGATCTGCTCGCGGCTCAGGACCGGCTGCTCGAAGGTCTCGAGATCCATGAACGTGAACTGGTCACCGTCAGCGAACAGGAACTGCATCTGGCGGTAATCGATGAAGATGTCCTGTAGCTTCTCGGTGGCGTTGAAGGTGCGCTCGACGATGGAGCCGGTCTCCAAGCTACGGAACTTGCCCAGCACCTTCGCGCCGCCCCGGCCGATCTTCTGATGCTGGTAGTCGAGACACTCCCACAGACCGCCGTCCATCTCCACCTTGGTCCCGTTTCGCAGGTCCGTCACACTGATCATCCACAAGCCTCCGACGCATCACGGCGCGCGCCAGGACGTGAGGGACGGCACGCGCTCGCGGAACTTCAAGACGATGCACAGTGTAGCACCCGCCCACGCGCCGCCGCCCGTGGCGAGCGTGAGGGAAGCGGCTCCCCGCCGCCTTCGCTCAGCCGACGAGCTCCACGACCGAGGGCTCGAGCCCTGCCCGTTCGATCATCTCGCGGTAGCGCTCGGCCGGCAGCTCGCGACCTTCGCCGGCGATGGCCACGAAGGCCGCCTCGAGCAGGTTCGTACCCACGCTGCGGCCGTCGAACCGCGGCGTGGTGGTGATCAGCGTCCGCACGCCGCGCGCCCTCAGGAACGCCACGTCGGCGGGGGTGGTGGTGTTGGTGAGCACCACCTTGCCCTGCAGGTCGCTCGGCGCGTAGCGCCGGATGTAGTGCCAGTCGCCGGCGATGACGTCCGCCCAGCCGTAGTAGCGGGCGAAACGCTCGGTGGTCTGCTCGCTCTCCTGCGACGAGCCCACCGGGTAAAGCCAGCGGAAGGGCAATTGCACGAACACGGGCAAGAGCACCGTCGCAAGGGCGTGCAGCGTGGCGAGACGGTACAGCGGAATGGGCAGCCCCAGCGAGAAGATGAAATCGCCGAAGAGCACCTGGGCACCACGGTCGGCCAGCTCCTCGGCCATGCCGAAGCGATCGAGCGCGGAGACCATCAGGACCTTGCGCCCCTGCCACGACGTACGCTCGCCGAGGGCGCTCACCATGGCACGCTCCAGGCTGTTCTTGAGGCCCGCGCCGCACACCACGGGCGTGCGGTGCGCCGCGGCCGCCAATCGGCGCGCGTCCCGGAAGTAGTAGCGACGCGAGCCGACAGGCAGGAACAGATCGATGCCGCCAAGCCCGATCGCGTCGATGTGGCCGTCCAGCTCCCCGATGAGCCTGGCGGCAGCCGCGAAGTCGCCCTGGGTGCCTCGCCGCTCCAGGTGCACCTCCTCGCCGAGGATGCTCACCACCTGGTCGGTGTCCCGGGCGGTCGATCCGAGCGACACGCTCACGACATGCTTCATGGCGGCAAGGATACACCGCTGGCAGGCACGCGCCCTGCGAACGCAGCCGCGCCGCCGGCTCACACGCGTCGGCGGCGGCCACCACGGGCCGCCTCCGGCTCACGCCAGCTTCTTGGCGTACCAGTCGAGTACGGGTTTGGCGTCGATCGCGAACGCGTAGCCGAGGCTCTCCCAGAAGCGGCGCGCGCGCGGGTTCTGCCCGTAGATGCTGGCCAGCACGCGGCGCACTCGCCCATGCAGGCGGCGCTCCAGGTCTCGAACGCTGGCGCTGCCTATGCCTCGCCCCTGTACGTCACCCTCGACGAGAAGAAGGTTCACGGTGGCATCGCCGGCGACCGGGTAGTCGAGCTTGTAGTCGAGATAGCCGACCACCTGACGCCCGCTGCGCGGATCGATCAGTGCGTCGTCGGGCGGCACCTGCCGACGCGGCGGTCGCAACACGAGCTCCGTGAATCGCCTCGGGTCACGGGTCGCCGTCTCGAGGTCGGTCTTCACCTCGGCCAGCGTCGGAACGGGGATCGAGATGACGTCGAAGTAGCTGGGCGTCTTCTCGTAGAGCCGGTGAACCAGGTTGGCATCCGAGGCCTCGGCGGGACGCGTCAAGGCACCGGGCGACGTCAGGTCCAGTGTGCTCATCCTTCCGCTCCTTCAGCCCTGCTCAACACGTTGATTGTGACCGCCACGACGCGAGTATAGCGCGGCACTCGAGCACCGGGCCATCGGTTGGGTCACACCCGCCGACACATCCCGGGCCGTTGCCGCGCGATTTCCGGTCCCCGGCGCGTCGAGGTGGAAACCTGGCTTGCGCCCGGTAGCGACATTGCGTAGGGTGTGGCGAGCACGTGTACGCGGCGGCGACGTAGCGATGCGATGCTATAGTGAGTGTCGCAATTCGCTGTCTGCCGCGATGGAGGACGACTTGTCAGAGGCCCTCGACACCCGCCACAATTCCGCGAACGACGACGGCGCACAGGCAGCCCCGGCCGCCTCCCGCGACGCCTTCGCCAAGGCGCACAGCTTCAACCGCGCGGAGCTCGCCGAGGCGTCGGGCCTCCACCCTTACTTCAAGCCCATCGCGGCCCAGCACGGCGGCACCGTGCTCGCGAACGGCCGGGAGATGGTGATCACCGGCTCCAACGACTACCTGGGGCTGACGCAGGACGACCGCCTCAAGCAGGCGGCCCGTGCCGCGCTCGACACCTTCGGCACGAGCTGTACGGGCTCGCGCTTCCTCACTGGCACGCTCACGCTCCACGAAACGCTGGAGGGGCGCCTGGCAGCGTTCCTCGACAAGGAGGCCGCGCTCACCTTCAGCGCCGGCTACCTGGGCTGCCTGTCGGTGGTGGCCGCGCTGGCCGGGCGGCACGACATCCTCTACTACGATCGCGAGAATCATGCGTCGCTCTACGACGCAGCGCGGCTGTCCTTCGCGACGCTCCGCAAGTACGCTCACAACGACCTCGATGAGCTCGACCGGCTCCTGCGCGCCGACGCCAAGCGGCCCGGCGGACGCATCATCGTGTCCGACGGCGTGTTCTCCATGAGCGGCCACATCGTCGATCTACCCGGGCTGGTCGAGCTGAAGCACCGCTACGGCGCGCGCCTGATCATCGACGACGCGCACGCGACGGGCGTGCTCGGTGCCACAGGCCGCGGCAGTGGCGAGCACTTCGGCCTGATGGACGAGGTCGACGTCGTCATCGGCACCTTCTCCAAGTCGTTCGCCAGCGTCGGCGGCTTCATGGCCGGCGAGCGCAAGGTCGTGCAGTTCGTCAAGCATCACGCCCGACCCTTCATCTTCACGGCGGCGCTGCCCGCCATGCAGATGGCTGCGGCCCTGAGCGCGCTCGACATCATGGAAGGCGAGAGCCAGCATCGCGAGCGGCTGTGGCACAACGTCGAGCGATTCCGCAACGGCATGCAGAACCTCGGCTTCGACACGCTCGGATCTGAGACGCCGATCGTGCCGGTTCTGGTGGGCGAGGACGATCGCACGCTGGCCTTCTGGAAGGGCTTGTGGGACGCAGGCGTGTTCACAACGCCGGCCCTGCCACCGGGCGTGCCACAGGGGCAGGCGATCATCCGCACGAGCGTCAACGCCAACCACACCGACGAGCAGCTCGAGCGTCTCCTCGCTGCATTCGAGAAGGTCGGCAAGGGCCTTGGTGTAATCTGACACCCGAATACGAGGTGATGCATATGGTCGAGACCATCAAGGTCGCGACGAAGCGCGACCTTCGCCGCTTCGTCGATTACGTGTACGACAAGTATCGAGGCGACCCCACGTTCGTGCCGCCGTTGCGCATGGGGGAGTTCGACAAGCTCAACCCAAACAAGAACCCGTTTTTCGAGCACGGCCGCATCACGCCATACCTGGCCGTGCGTGACGGCAAGCTGGTGGGTCGGATCGCCTGCGTCGACAATGACGCCCACAACGAACAGTTCGGCGACAACCTGGTGTTCTTCGGCTTCTTCGAGGCCGAGGACGAGGAGGTCGCGCAGTCGCTCTTCGCGGCCGTGGAGGCCGAGGCCAAGAGCCTTGGGCGCAATGCCGTCCGCGGCCCGGCCAACCCCACGATGGACGACGGCGCGGGTTTCCAGATCGACGCCTACGACACCAAGCCGTTCATCATGATGCCGCAGAACCCTTCGGCCTACCCGAGCTTCGCCGAGGGCTCCGGCTACGCCAAGATCAAAGACCTGTACGCCTGGCGCATCGACATCCGTGACGGCGCCACCGACCGTCTCGAGCGCCTGGCCGACCGCGTCCGCAAGCGCTACGACATCACCGTGCGGCCAGCCGACATGAAGCAGTTCAAGCGCGAGGTCGGGCTCCTCAAGCACCTCTACACCGTTGCCTGGGAGGAGAACTGGGGCCAGGTGCGTGGCACCGACGCGGAGTTCGACTATCTGGCCAACGACCTCAAGATGATCATCGAGCCCGACCTGGCGCTCTTCCTGGAGTACAAGGGAGAGACCGTCGGGCTGTCCATCACCATCCCCGACCTCAACCAGGTCCTGGCGAAGACCAATGGACGGCTCTTCCCCACGGGCATCATCCACCTCCTCAATCGCAAGAAGATCATCAACCAGGGCCGGCTCGCCATCCTGGGCGTGCTCAAGGAGCATCGTCGCAAGGGCTTCGAGATCGTGCTGATCGCCGAGTCGGCGCGGCGCGGGCGCGCCCTGGGCTACGTCGGCGGCGAGTGCGGCTGGGTCCTGGAGGACAACGACGCCATGAACCGTGGAATCGAGGCAGCGGGCGGCGAGCTCTACAAGACCTACCGCATGTATCAGAAGGCGCTATGAACCCGCTGCGTGCGGTCGGCGTGGTCTTCGCCGATCTTGCGCAGCTCCTCGATCGCAAGCACGCCCGGCTGTGGTTCCTCCTCACGGCGTCGCTGTTGCTGCAGGCGGGCTTCTGGTACGTCGCCAGCCCGGGGCCGGCGCTGCTGGCGTTCCGCTCGCGCGATCTGGCCAGCGGCCTCACCACGGTGGCGTGGTCGCTGGTGTTCCTGGTGGCGGTGCCGGCGCTGCTGCTCGTGCTCCTGGGCTTCGATCTGAGGCACATCGGGGTGCGGCTCGGGGACGCCCGCTTCGGTTTCAGCGCGGCGTTCGCCGGCATGGTGATCTCGGTGCCGCTCATGTACGCCGGCAGCTTCAACAAGGGGCTCGAGGCCACCTACCCCTGGGCGGGCGCCTGGGTCGGCCGCAACCTTGGCACGATCTTCGCCTGGGCCGGCATCTACGGGCTCTACTACCTCGCCTTCGAGTTCTTCTACCGGGGCTTTCTTCAGCGCCTCGTCGCCGACGCCTGGGGCGCCCCACAGGGGATCTGGGTACAGACGCTCGCGGCCACTCTCGTCCATCTCGGAAAGCCGATGGTGGAAGTCATCGCGGCGCTCCCGGCCAGCCTGGTGTTCGGCGTGATCGCGCTGCGCAGCCGCTCCGTGCTGTACTCCACGATCATCCACCTGACGATCGGCCTGTCGCTCGACCTGTTCGTGCTGTCACGTCTGGGCCTTCTGCACGGCTGAGCTCGTGGCCGCGAGGGCCGGCGCGTTGGCGGCCACCCGGCTGCACAGCCGAGACGAACGTGCGCTTCCTGGTAGGCTTGGGCAGCGGCGGCTGTCATGAACGTTCTGGTCACTGGCGCGCACGGCTTCCTGGGAAGCCACATAAGCGAGGCCCTGTTGGCGGCGGGTCATCAGGTCAGGGGGCTCGTCTCTCCCTGGGGTGACACCGCGAACCTCGCGGCGGTTCTCAAGCATCCCGGCTTCGAGCTGCAACGGGCCGACCTCAGTCAAGACGGGGCGGTGGCCGGCGTGTGCGACGGCATCCAGTCCGTCGTCCACGCCGCGGCGCGCGTGGCCGACTGGGGCCCCTGGGACGCCTTCTACCAGGTCAACGTGGTCGGCACCGAGCGCCTTCTCGACGAGGCCGTGGGAGCCGGGGTGCGGCGCTTCGTGCTCATCTCCAGCGTGGCCGTCCACCGCTACCGAGGCTTCCGCGAGGCCGACCCGCGCACCCTGCCAAGGGACAACGTACGCGACGCCTATGCGCACTCGAAGATCATGGCGGAGGACCTCGTGGTCGGGGCCACCGGCCTCGAGAGCGTGATCGTACGCCCCGGGCTGTGGCCCTTCGGCCCGCGCGATCCCAACTTCCGACGCGTGGCGCGCGCCGTCGAACAGGGTCTGTTCCCCATGGTCGGCAGCGGCGACAGCGTGATCAACACCGCCTACGCCGAGAACCTGGCGCTGGGCGTCCGCCTGTGCCTGGAGCGCCCCGAGGCCGCCCAGCATGTCTACGTGATCGCTGACGAGGGCATGCCCACCTGGCGCGAGCTGCTCGGCGAGCTGGCGCGGCTGCTGGGCGAGCGGCCGCCTCGCCTTCGGCTTCCCCGCACACCGACGAGGGCGCTTGCGTCGGGCGTGGAGGCGACCTGGGGTGCCCTGTTTCCGCGCAACGAGCCGCCCATGACGCGCTACCGTGCCGACTTGATGGCCCGCGACGTGCACTTCAGCATCAGCCACGCGGTCGACGAGCTCGGCTATCGACCCGCGGTGAGCTGGCGTGAAGGCTTGAGGCGCACGGTCGGGGCGCTCGCGCCGATCTGAGGCCCACTCCTCGGGCCACACGTCCCGACCAGCGTCGGCTTCGCTATCCAGGCCGTTGACCGCGCGTCGGCGCCGGGCCGCGATAGCGCCTGAGACGGGCCTGGCAGCCGATGGTATGGTACATGGACATGGCCCCGCACTCGCAGCGACACGCGCCGCGGCCCGGCGGCCGACCCAACATCCTCATCGCGATGATCGAAGCAGGCGGCGGCCACAAGGCCGCAGCCGCGGCCCTGGAGGCCCAGTTCACGCTGGCGTACCCGGGCCAGTTCGAGGTGCGCACGTTGGACTTCATGGCGGCGGTCGGAGAGGTGGCGCTCGACCGCCGGCACAAGCGGACCTGGAGCTGGCTGCTCGACCATCCCAAGGTCGCGTACCTGGCCCAGCGCGCCATTGACGGGGCCGTGCCCCCCGTGCTCACGAATCTTGCTCAGGACGTCCTGCTGCGGCGCTTCTCGCGCCGCGCGTCGGCGTTCGTGAACGACCATCGAATCGACCTCGTGATCGCTGTTCACTTCATGCCGCTGCGCGCGCTGGCAGCAGCGGCTGCGCGCGGCGACCATGACGCCGCGCTGGTCGGCGTCGACACCGAGCTCTTCGACGGCAACGCGCTATGGGCCGAGCGGCGCATGGACGAGCTGATGGTCGCTACCGAGCCTTGCCGCGCCGGCCTCGAGGCCCGGGGCGTCCCGGCAGACCGCCTGAGCGTGACCGGCTACCCGCTGCACCCCAAGTACCTCCAGGTCGACAAGGACGCGCGCTCGATGCGGGCCAGGCTGGGGATGGGCCAGGACCGCTTCACGGTGGTGCACGTGGCCGGCGGCGAAGGCATCGGAGGCGCTCTGGAGGCCACCGCACGGGCCGTCGCCGGCAGTGACGACGGCATGCAGTACGTGGCCATCTGCGGCGGCAACGAGACGCTTCGGCAGCGCCTTCAGGAGCTCGCCCTGCAGGCGCCGCCCGGCGTCCTGCGCGTGGAAGGCTTCGTCGACAACCTCCACGAGTACCTGGTCGCAAGCGACGTCGTCGTGGGGAAGGCCGGTCCGGGTGTCACCATGGAGACGATGGCCGTGGGCCGCCCGATCGTGCACACGAGCTTCGCGTCCGCCTCCGAGAGAGCCAACATCGACTTCTGCACGCGCCATCAGATCGGCATGTTCCTCACCGACCCCGGCGCCATCGTCGTGGCGCTGCGGGCGCTCGACCGTGACCGCGAGCGCCTCGGCGCGCTCCAGCACCGCGCCGCCGCTCTCGCCCCGCTGGTTGGCACGGCGAGCATCGTCAACCGCGTCGCAGAGCGACTCGGCGTCACCAGCCACGGCTCGCCGACGGTCGCCGGCTCCACGTGAAGACCATCTGGCGCTCCCTCGCGGTTTCGCTGGTGTTCAGCGCGGCGGGCCTGGCCTGGGTCGTCTTCCGGGTCGGCTCTGTCTCCGACCTGCTGGCCGTGAAGCGGATGCCTGCCGTCTACGTCCTCGGTGCCATCGGCGCCCTGGGCGTGGCGTTCCTGTTCTCGGGCCTGCGCCTGCAACTGCTGTGCCGGCGCCTGGGGTTCCGGCTCGGGCTTCATCACGCCATCCGCGCCCACATCCTCGGGATGTTCAGTGCTACCGTCACCCCTGGGGGCAGCGGCAACATGCCGGCCATCGCCCTCACCCTGCAGCACCACGGCCAGCGCAGCGGTCGCGCCTGGGCCGTAGGTGTAGCCGTGTTCGGTGCGGACGCCCTGTTTCACAGCTGGACCACGCCCATCGCCCTGGGCATCCTCTACCAGGACCGGCTGTACCCGCGCTCGCCGTTCTGGCTCGGGCTCGGCGTGGGCGCTCTCGTGGTCGCGGCCACGGTCGCCTACGTCGTGCAGTTCCGCCTGAGCTGGCTCGAGCCGCTTGCCCGCACCGTTCTGCGCGGGCCGCTCATCCGCTGGCGGCGCCAGGGGCTGCGCTTCATCGATGTCATGCTGGAAGCCAACAGACTCTTCGCGAGCGCTCCGGTTAGCTTCTACCTGCTGGTCCAGCTCTACAGCCTGCTCGCGGGCCTCAGCTTCTACTCGATCCTCTATCTGCTGGCCAGGGGGCTGTCCCTCGATGCCACGCTGTGGGGCATCGCGGCGGCGCTGACCATCATCAACGTCATCGCCACGTTCATCCCCACCCCGGGCGGTAGCGGGGTGTTCGAGTTCGGCATCTCCTACCTGCTGGTCGCCCGCGGCGGCGGCGCAGCCGTTCCCGCTGTCGTGCTGGTGTGGCGAGTGATCACGTACTACTCGATCTTCCTGATCGGACCCATGCTGGGCGGCTACCTGCTGGCCCGCCGCTCCCTGGCGCCCGCACCACCCTCCACTCGCGAAGGACGGCATTCCTGAGGCCTCGGCCCACGCGGCTCGCCTGGACCTCTCATGGGGCATCCTGGTAGCATGGAAGCACTGCCATGAAGCGGCCCCTGAGCGTCATCCTGACGACGATCGAGTACCCTCCCCAGTCCTTCAGCTCCGGCATCGGCTCCTATACCAAGGCGATCGCCGAGGGCCTTGCGGCGCGCGGGCACCGCGTTCACGTCCTCACCCGCGGCACGGACCGCAACGCCATCGAGCGCCAGGGCGACGTGAGCGTGGAGTTCGTGATCCCCGCCCGTGCGGAGTTGCCCGACAACCTGAAGAGCACGGCGAGCATGCTTGCCCTGGGGGTGCGCGGCGCGGCCGGCGAGTTGCGCTACCGTCGCCGTCTTGCCAGACGCATCCACGAGCTCGTCGCCAACGACGGCTTCGAGCTGGTCGAGTCCGCCGACCACATGGGTGAGGCCGCCTGGTATGACCCCAGCCGGCATCCGGGCGTTCCCTACGTGGTGCGTCTCCATACGCCTATGACGTACAGCGAGGAGGCCGAGCGCATCGTCCCGGCGTGGGTCGGGGCCTTGGCCGCGTCGCAGGAACGGCGGCAAGTCAGGCACGCCACGCATCTGTCTTCTCCATCGGCTGCGATGGTGCCGGCATTCCTGAAGTCGCTGCACGCCACCGGCCGACCGGTCCACGTCTTCCCGAACCCGAACCTCGTCGGCGCGGGCTCGGCGGCACCGCTGTCCGACCCGGCAGGTCCGCCGGTGGTCCTGTTCGTGGGACGCCTCACCGGCTGGAAGGGCGTGGACACGCTGGCGCGTGCGGTCCCTCAGGTGCTGAGCCGCTATCCGCAGGCGCGCTTCCAGTTGGTGGGTTCCGACCCCGGCGCGGCGAGCGGCCATGCCAGCTACCGCTCCCACCTGGAGTCGCTGCTGCCGGCGAGCGCGCTGGGCAGCGTGGAGTTCGTGGGCAAGGTCCCCCACGACGAGCTCGAGGGCTACTACACGCGGGCCACGGTGTGCGTGTTCCCGTCCCGCTTCGACGTGCAGCCCTACACCTGCCTGGAGGCCATGTCGTACGGCAAGGCCATCATCGGGTCGTCGCCCAGCGGCATGCGCGACATGCTCGAGGAAGGCGCGGCGGGGCTCCTGCACG